>JBAWXO010000188.1:0-4467 GCA_037144035.1 Kiritimatiellales bacterium | reverse complement strand
CAATAACAACCTCGTTACGTTTTGATAAGCGTCCGGTTAGAAAACGGTTTACAATGTCTGCAAAAATATCCGGTGTTTTTCATTAAAACTGGTCGTTGGGCTTGCCGTTCATGATAATCTAATCCTATCTTATTTATCTGAGTTCAACCTGTTACCGTATAGTGACAACCGTTATGAAAAAAAAGGCACCGTCGAAACCCGCCAGTCCCGCACCCGTTGAAAGACCCGCCATCAAAGCCGTCATAGACATCGGTGCCACCGCCATACGCATGATGATTGCGGAAATCGGAAAAAACCTTTCCGTCCGACCCGTGGAATCACTGGAGCAGAGCGTGAATCTGGGGCGCGATACTTTCAGCACCGGGAAAATCAGCCTGGAAACCATCGAAGCCTGTGTTCAGGTCTGCCGTGATTTCAGCGAACTGCTGCGCGAATATCAGATCACCGATCCGGCTTGTATCCGCGCCGTGGCGACCAGTGCCGTGGCCGAAGCCTCCAACAGCGATGTATTAATTGACCGGATTTTCATGGCCACCAGTATCAGTGTGGAGGTCCTTGATGGCGCAGAGATAACCCGTCTGACCTATTTCAGCATTCTGCCGCTGCTACAAAAAGAACCGGCGCTCCGGCAGGGAAATCTGCTGGCCATCGAAGTCGGCGGCGGCAATACCACGGCGCTGGGACTGCGCGACGGAGCCGTACTGTTTGCCCACACATACCGGTTCGGCTCGTTCCGGACACGCGAAATGCTCGAGGATGTCCGGATGCCTGCCGCCCGTTTCCGCGACCTAATTGAAGGCGAAATCCACTCAGGAGTACGTCCAATTATCCAGAATTTTGCTGACGAAAAATCAGTCAAGATTCTGATTCTCGGCAGCGACGCCCGTCTGGCCGCCGATAAAATCAAACCGGGCTGGCATTCCCGTCCTTCTGTTTCTTTGCGCGTTTCGGTGCTGACCTGCTTAACCGATCAGATCCTGAGTCTCCCGGTCGAATCATTGGTGAAGGAATATAACCTGCCGTTTGCTGCCGCCGAATCGCTGGGTCCTGCGCTGCTGGTGATGCAGACTGTTCCGCAACTGCTCAACTGCAAAACGGTTTACATCGGGGCGCCGTCCATGCGCGACGGACTGCTCGGCGAAATGGCCGCAGGCGGCTCGTGGGATGAGCGGTTTACCAAACAAATCATTCACTCCGCCCTGGAAATCGGACGGCATTACCGGTTCGACCGAAAACACGCCGAAGGCGTCGCCGCCCATGCACGGAATATTTTCCGGACCATGCAGAGCGAACACAAAATGCCTCTGCGTTACGAGACCATCCTAACCGTTGCCGCACTGCTGCACGACATCGGAACCTTTATCAATAATCGCAGCCATCACAAACACAGCCAGTACCTGATTGAAAACAGTGATATTTTCGGACTAAGCAAACAGGATCTGATTCTCGTCGCGCTGACGGCCCGCTATCATCGCAGCGCACTACCCCGCCCTACCCATACCGCCTACACGGCTCTGCCCCGCATGGATCGTCTGCGCGTCAGCAAGCTCGCGGCCATTCTGCGTGTGGCCGATGCGCTGGATCGCGGACATGCCCAGCGCATACGCAATCCACAGATCGGGCTGTTTACCGATCGTCTGCAAATCGGTGTCTCCGGCCTGGCTGACTGCGCGGTGGAGGGAATCGCACTCAAGGAAAAATCCGATCTCTTCGAACAGGTTTACGGGAAGCGCGCCGTTTTGGCGAAATGCAAAGCCGATAGAAAGTAACTGTCATGACCGGTAAACAAAAAAAGTTTTTTAACCGCGAGCTGAGCTGGCTCGACTTCAATCAACGGGTTCTGGACGAGGCGACAAATCCGCAAAATCCCCTGTTGGAACGTCTCAAATTTTTGGCGATCACGGCGGCGAATCTGGATGAGTTTTTCATGGTGCGCGTCGGCGGGCTTCAACTGGTTCGTAAAGCGGGCAAGCGCCAAACCGATGCCGCCGGACTTACGCCGAAAATGCAACTGGATGCTATTCAGAAAAGAGTCCGGCAGATGATCGGCGAACAATACGACTGCTACAAAAACGAACTGGAGCCTGCGCTATCAAAAGGCGGCATACAGCGCATCCAGCCGGAAACGCTGAACGGTGAGCAAGAAAATATCCTGTCACGGCTGTTTACCGAAGAGATTTTCCCGGTGATCACTCCGGTCGCCCTACGGGATGGATCGTCGTGCCCAGCCATTCAGAACCTTGGCCTCTACATGCTGGTCAGCCTCGCCTCAGAAACCGGCGGTCAGAAAAAACGCTATGCCGTCCTGCCGCTCGGGCAGCCTTTTGGACGATTCACCGTTCTGCCTTCCGAAAACGGATATGCGTTCATTCTGATTGAAGACGTGATTAAAAAGTATCTGGGCCGCTGGTTCACCGGCCTCAATGTACTTGAGTGCGCTGTATTTCGCATCACCCGTAATGCGGACATCGCCATGCGCGAAGACGAAGCCTCCGATCTGCTTTCCGGCATGACTTCTATTCTCGAGGAACGCCGCTGGAGCAACTGCGTGCGCATTGAAATCGAATCGTCCGCCTCTCGCGCCGCGCAGCAATTTCTCTGCACACTACTGGAAACCGACCCATCCGACGTGTTCCGGATCGATGGGCTGCTCAGCCTGAAGGATTTTATGCCGCTCAGCCGGATTGAAGGATTCAGCGCGCTTAAAGGAAAAGGCTGGTATCCCCAATCTTCGCCAAAGATCGACCGTCAGCGGACGATGTTTGACCAAATTGCCGAAAAAAATATCCTCTTGTATCATCCATACGAAAGTTTCGATCCGGTTGTCCGACTGATCGAAGAAGCTGCGGAAGATCCGTCTGTGCTGGCAATCAAACAAGTGCTGTACCGCACCAGTTCCGATAGCCCGATCATCACCGCACTGGAGGAGGCCGCCGAAGCGGGAAAATCAGTCACCGCACTCGTCGAGCTTAAAGCCCGCTTTGAAGAGGAGCGCAATATCAATCGGGCACAACGATTGGAACAGGCCGGAGTACAGGTTGTGTACGGCGTGCAGAGTTTGAAGACGCACGCCAAAGTCTGCCTGATTATCCGGCGCGAACCACAGGGCGTTGTGCGGTACGTTCATTACGGAACCGGCAATTACAATGACACCACAGCCAAACTCTACAGCGACATCAGCTTCATGAGCCGTGACGACGATCTGGGCGCCGATGCGTCGGCTTTTTTTAATGCCGTATGCGGTTACTCGCAGCCGGCTGGTTTGTGCAAGGTCTTTATGGCTCCGCTGGGAATCCGCGAGCGGCTGGTCGAACTGATCGATGGTGAAATCGAGCGTAGCCGGCAGGGACATAAGGCGCTGATTCTGCTTAAGATGAATTCACTGGTTGACGAGGCGCTGATTGAAAAACTCTATGAAGCTTCCCGATCCGGCGTGCGCATCAAACTGAATGTGCGTGGCATCTGCTGTCTGCGGCCCGGAGTGCCGGGGTTGAGCAAAAATATCACCGTCACCAGTATAGTCGGCCGCTACCTCGAACACGCGCGCATCTTTTACTTTTACCGGGGCGGCGAAGAAAACGTGTTTATTTCCAGTGCCGATTGGATGCCGCGCAATCTCGACCGGCGGGTCGAGCTGATGATTCCGGTCGAGGATCGATCCAGCCGCCGCAGACTGATTGAAATCATAAAAACCCACTGCGACGACACCGTCAAAAGCTGGTCTCTTCTTTGCGACGGAACCTATGTTCGCACGGCGTCGCTCCCTGGCAAAAAGAAAAAAGTTAACAGCCAGCAGTTCTTCTATGAACAGGCCTACAGAGCGGTCCGAAAGGCCGCCCAGTCCAACCGTACCACGTTGCTCCCGCTCCGCCCGGCCAAGCATAAATGACCCTGCTCTCTTTTACGTTGTCATGCCACGTCACAGCACATATTCTGAGCATATCGAAAGGAACATCTATGGCTGCCAATAAAACCCGTTGCATCGGAATTCTAACCTCCGGCGGCGACTGTCCCGGGCTTAATGCCGCCATTCGCGGTGTCGCCAAAGCCGCGCTGCATAACGGCACCAAGGTCATCGGCATTCAGGACGGCTTCCGCGGTCTGGTTGAAAACCGTACTGTTGCGCTGGAGGATGCCACCGTCAGCGGCATCCTGACTCATGGCGGAACTTTTCTAGGCTCCAGCCGTGATAAACCGCATAAGATGGACATGGGCGGCAAAGTCATGGACATGACGGATGTCGCCGTTGCCAATCTCAAAAAGCTACACATCGACTGTCTCGTCTGCCTCGGCGGCAACGGCACTCAGAAAAATGCTTTGCGGTTGCACGAGAAAGGTGATGTCAATGTGCTGACGCTTCCGAAAACTATCGATAACGATGTGGCGGAAACTGACATTACTTTCGGCTTCGATTCCGCCATGTCCATCGCCACCGAAGCGGTCGACCGTCTGCACACTACCGCTACC
>JBAWXO010000187.1:0-4496 GCA_037144035.1 Kiritimatiellales bacterium | reverse complement strand
GCCGGCCGTCGACGAGCGTCACGGCGTCTATCCCTGAGTAATTATTGGGCAGTCCGGTTTTTTCCAGCGGAGACCAGATTGCGCCTCCATCATTGGACCAGCTTGTGACGATCGATCCGGTTTTGGACCGGGCCAGCGCCTGCAAGCGGCCGTCACGGTGGGTTAAAATTGTCGGCTGAATCGCATCGATTTCTCCATGCGGAGTAAACGCTGACTCCAGCCAAGTCTTGCCGAAGTCACGGGTGCGGTCGAATTTGAGCCGGCTGCTGTTATCGGGGCAGACCAGCGTCCCGTCACTTAGCAATACGGGTTTATTTTTAGAAGCTCCGCGAATCGTTCCGGGTAAATAAACCGTCTCTGACCAGCTACGTCCGCCGTCATAACTGGTTTTCATATTTCCGAGATTCAATTCACCACTCAGATAAAAGAGGAGCATCGGCCCGTTCGGATACTGATACAGCACCGGATTGAATGTCGAACTGGGACTGCCGTCACGATACGTTCCGTGCGCAACTTTTTCCGGCAAACTCCATACCTGGCCGTTGAGAACACTTTCCCAAATCCCGGCGTCGATGTGTCCTTCATGCGTTCCGCCAAACCAGGCGGCAACCAGTTTACCGTCCGGCCGTTGCGCTAAAGTCCCTGCATGGCACTCGGGCGTTACCGGCGGGTCGTAGATAAACTGCATACCCAAGAACCCGGGCTGATTGGTTAGATTTAACCCCGTCATCTCGGCCGGATCGGCCAACGGTTGACCGCGGACCTTCATCAGCTCGGGACAGTCAACACTGATGCGGACATTGTCGATTTCTCCGGAAAACCGCTGACCGATATTATCGGCAGCGCGGTACAATCCGCCAATCGTGAGGGGGGCTTTGGTGTCGGACAGATTTTTGATCTCCGTCGATTTCCACGCCATTACGCCATCGACAGCAAGATGGATGTTATAACTCCAAACACTACTGTCCCAAACGGCTTCGATATGGTGCCATTGTCCGTCCGCAGGAATTTTGTTTTTACTGGTTCCCGTAAATGAGCCCTGGTCTGTCTTAATCCGGAAGCCGACGACTCCGTCTTTCAGCATGTAGAGCTGATAACCAAATTCACCTTCTGTTTTGCGAATGATCTGCATTTGATCACCGATTGCGGTCGGCTTGACATCCACTTCAAGCACCAGCGAAGTGTAGCCGGTGCCGCCGTCGGCATGCCCGGTCAGCAAGGGAGAATCAGGGATGATAAGTGCGGCCCCGTCCTGATCGGGTTTGCCCTGATTGTCCAGACGCAGGACACCGTCCTTCAGCTGTACGACGGAGGAATTGAGGGGCAAGGCGGTCAATCCAGACACGGTATCGGCAACTGACTCATTTTCAAAAGTCCACTGTGCAACCATCTTCGCATCGGCGGCACGGGGAAATAGCCCCGCGCAAAGTATGCTGACGACAGAAACCACCGCCAGAATCTGCATACGCGTTAAAAACCGGCCCAAGCATGCTTTATATCTGTAAAATTCGTTCATGGCTCACTTTAAACTATAAATAAACGGACGCGACTTGCTTTACAAAAAAAGCCGGGCAGGCAAACGGCCTGTCCGGTCGGAAACAATCATTAATTAGAGCCGGCGAAAAAGTATAATTCCTGCATATCCGATCGTGATCAAAGAAAACGAAGCCGGTTCAGGAATAGCACCTGAGATCACGAGATTGTCGATCGAGCCATTCAAGTATTGGCCGGTAGTTCCGACGTTACGATACAACCCGCCGATACCCATATCCGCATCAGGCGCCGGCAGCGAAACAAGACCAGTAAGAATCTTAGATGTCCCGCCTGTGACAAGCGTCTGAGCCACACCGCCAACCAGGATCGATACGCTAGAACCATCCCACACGGCCTCAACGTGCTGCCAACCTGCCGAGGAGGACAAAACGTTGGTCACAGTCTGGACAGACGTAGTGATAGACGTTGTGGCATCCATCATTTGCATGTAAATGGAACGGTTAGCCGCAGTGTAGATATTGAAATTCATTTTCAAATGCCCATTTCGCACTAAAACCGCAGTAGACGCTGGAGTTGCGTTCAGATCCACATCAAACGCGACGGACAAGGAAGTAAAACCGGCACAGAGAACGTTAGAGGATCCACCAGCTTTAAGAATCCCGGTGCCGACCAGTCCTGCCGCTGTACCGCCACCGTTTCCGGCAACATATTTCGGAATCGTACCGGCAGGAGTCGCATTGAACCCGCCGACAAAATCTGTCGCCGAGACAATGTTGCTGCCCGCAGTGCCGCCGTTGAAATCCCACGACGCCACAACGCCAGCCTGCCCGATCGAGGCCGCAACAAACACGGCCATTGCTATACACCATTTATTCTTTATTTTATCTATAACCATCTTTCTCATGGTTTACTTTCCCTCTGTTAATTTTATTCTCATTACCAGACCCCTCAACGGGAAACATGCTCTCTCGCACGTTGGATAAAATTTATCAGCAACCCTGACAACAGCACAATATGCCCGAACGCTTATTGATAGCACCAAACGCCTATATGAACTGAATTATAAGGAATTAATCTGAACAATATTTTTACCCCTAAATACAGAAATGAACTTCTTCACTAATGGACACTAATCACCCATGAAATCAATCTGCCTCATCTGCATAGCCCCTCCGCTTCAGTTCACAAAAACAATGAAAGACTTACTATTTATAACGCATTCATTATTCGCGGGTATTAGTGAAAATCAGTGGCTCTATTTTCCTTTTTAGGGTTATTTGTTGTGCCTCATCGCTACGTTACTCGATGCACACACTCGGGGTCTCGCGGGGTGAGCCATTCAGAAGGACGCAATGTATTTGCGGTGTTTTAGGGAGCTCAGTCCGCGATCATCTGCACGCGGTAGAATCGGGACGAGACCGAGCTCGTGTCGAATTCGAAATGAATGACAGAATTATTCCCGGCAATATTATAATAAAGTGTCTTCCAGGCGGGTTCCTGTAAATATTCCTTACTCTGGATCTGATACCTGTGATTTGAAACCCCTTTAAAATTCAACGTGATATTACTATTCTTAACCTGCCCGAAGATCGCCAGCACAGATCCTGCATCGACCGGAGACGTCCCTGTCAGATATTCCTGCAAATTGCTCATCCCATCCATATCATCATCTGCATTTGCCGCAGAGTGGCTGTTCGTGATTGAGCCATCACCTCCGAAATACATTGCGCGCCACGCACCTGAGATCCCGTCACCGACGCTATCAATTACCTGATATACGGATGTAATTTGAATATTCTGCGCTGGCATTCTCAGCGTTGTGCAGGCCGCCCGAACGTTTTCAACAGTTTGTGTATCCCCCGTCCAATATCCAAACTGCTGTCCGGGAAGAGGCGCGGCGGCCTCCACATTTATAATCGCGCCAGCCTGTGCAGCACCATCACCGGTTCCGTTGTTTACGGTGAGTTGAAATGTCGAATCCGACTCAACACGATACGTCGCCGAAACATAGAGGGCGTGCGACGGCATGGTTATTGTGGTCGTCGCCGCGTTAGGATTTGCAATTGCTGAGCCCGCCCCGATCCAGCGATCAAATACATATCCTGCCGAGGCCGCTGTTGCGGTGATGGCAACCCGAGCGCCTGTCATCACGGTCGTGGTGGTTCCGCTGCCGGATTTAACATCCAGCCGATATGACTCATCGGTACGAAACGGGGATGCAGGAAAGCCTTCCGTATTGTACAGCTTGTTCCCGCCAGCTGGATCGCCCGAGTAGCAGTAGCGCACATACATGGGCGATAAAACAGACTGACTTGATACCAGAACGGTGTTCTGATCCAAGACTGCAATCGCTGGAACAAAAACCCGATTCGTCCCGGCAATTTCGAAGTTTTCTAAGGGAGCTTCTATCTGAACAACAGCATTCGTGCTGTTTTTTTGACCGATCATAAGCCCCTGATCTGCAAAATCAAAAATCACCCGAATCCGGCCATCTTCAATCGTTGCACGGTGAAAGAGCGGACCGCTGTATGGAACATCGTACTGCAAATCTTTAGCCAGAGCCCACTGAGCCAGGCGGCGCCCGATATCCATTTTATTCGCAGGATGAATATTGTCCGTTTCCCCCACATCAATAACGACAGCCATGCCGCTGTTGGGCTCAGAAAGAGCTCGTAACTGTGCTTCACGCACGTCCGGCCAGTTGGCCGCAACACCATAATTCGCAAGCTGGACATAGTAGAACGGAAGGTTTTCGATATTCCATTCCTTACGCCATCCGCGCAGAAGGGCCTGCATTTGAAACTGATAAATATTTCCGCCGTTTCCGTTGGCTTCGCCCTGATACCAAATCACTCCGCGAATAGCATAAGGAATCACCGGGGCAATCATGGCGTTGTAGATGTCGTAAAAGCCGCCCAGCGCGCCGCTCTCCTGCTGTTGACTCATCCCGCTCAGCTCAGGAACCGCCGCCACCCCGGACGGAGAAAGGAACCGCTCAATTC
>JBAWXO010000186.1:0-4520 GCA_037144035.1 Kiritimatiellales bacterium | reverse complement strand
GCCGCGTCCGTTGGGCGCGGTAATAAAAACCGGAAGTCATGCGAAATGGGTATCATAATCTCCCCCCCCTTGAAAACCTGCCGCCGTTTTTCAGATCGACCAAAAAGCCGTGTTCATCTGAACACGGCCCATCGGGCGGCCCGTCTCCCGGCGGGCCCCCGGTTCAGCTAAAGCTGCAGCCCCTTTTATTCAACCGACCGTTCGCTGATGATTCGTCCGCTCGGCGCCACTTTGCTGGCCGTCACGAAGATCATCAGGTTGCGTTTGACCGTGCGGCTGCCTTCGGAGCGGAACAGGCGTCCGACCAGCGGGATACTTCCAAGCACCGGAACACGGTCGACGAACGCTTCTTTCTTTTCACCAATCATCCCGCCCATGCCAACGGTCGAGCCGCTGGCCACAGAGACTTCGGTCTTAACTTCGCGACGGTTAAAGAGCGGCAGCTTGGCAACCACCGCCGCATGCTCAAACTGCATCCCGACGCGGTACTGGTAGTAGGTGTAGGAGGTGTTTGCCGGCGACAGCTGCAACGATTGCCAGCCGAGCAGTTCCGTGATTTTCGGGTTGATTTTCATCTGAATGTCATCGCCCTTAATGGTTGGTGTCACGGTCATTTCCACGCCCAGGACTTTTTCTTTAAAGCTATCGTATTTTACATGAATCATCGTCCCCTGCGATTCGCCCGCTTCGTACGTTTCGGGATAGAAGTGCCGCTCGCCCACCGTGATGGTGGCCGCCTCGCCGCTGAGGGTGACAATGCTGGGGGCCGAAAGAACATCCGCACCGGAGGTTTGATCCAGCGCGCGGATCAGCAGATCAACATAGGTTTTATCGTGTATGTCGCCTTCCACCTTAAATGTCCCGGCGCTGCTGTTAAACATATCTTCCATCCGGTTGACATTCCAGTTGTCAATCCGGTTGTCTGTTGCTCTCGAGCTCACCTCACCCAGCCCCAGATTTTTGGTCTGGTCATACGGCACCGTGCGCAGGGCGTCGTCGGATAAAAGTTCCTGCCCAGCGCCGGCCGACCAAGAGCCGGGCAGGTCGATGGCATTGTTTGGATTGGACCACTTAAAGCCCAGTTCCTGGAGCGCGCCTTCGTTGAATTCGACAAAGCGGGTTTCGATCTTCACCTGCTCAGCCGAAGCTTGCTGTTCCGCCTGTCCGAGATTCGCCAAAATACTTTCGACCATCTGGAGGTTCTTCAGGGTGTTGCGCACAAAAAGTTTTTTCATTCCGGGGCGGTAGATCGCCGAGGCGCCCTTGGCGAACGTCACAAACGGAAATTTTTGTTCGATATTCACCGGTTCCTGCGCGTCGGCCAGCCCGAGATTCTGCAACACTTTTCCTTCCAGCGGATAATAGCGCATTTCCATTCCGCCCCAGGAATCCGAGACCGCGCCCATGGCGGACTCTTCGGTCTTCAGATGCCGGGTTTTGCGGATTTCCTGCAGGTAAAGAGCGGCGATTTTATTTTTGGGTTCCGCCGCTAATACGGTTTTAAACCCGGCTTCCGCTTTGGCACAATCCCCCGCCACAAACTGCTCGCAACTCTTTTCCAACACGGCCGGCACATCAACGGGCGCGGCGGCCACGACAACCGGCGCAGGCTCTACGGCAGGCACAGCCACGGGCGTTTCCGCCACGGGCGCGGCAGGCAGAGCCGCCGCCGGCTTTGTCCCCTGATAGGCACCCAACTCATTCATAACCGACTGCACGCTATCTGTTTGCTCCTGCCCATAGGCCATGCCGACCGTTAGACCGGCAACAATTAAAATTTGAAAACTTGTTCTCATGTTTCGTTCTCCTTGCCTTAAATGACTCAGTTATTGATAGCGACGTCGGATTTGCGCTGACCGTTATTTGCGACCTGACTGGCCGACACAAAAATCATGAGATTGCGCTTGATGCTGCGCTCGCCTTCGGAGCGGAACAGCCGCCCGATCAGCGGGATGCTTCCCAGCACCGGGACCTTGTCTTTATAGGTTTCCAGCCGGTCATAGATCAGGCCGCCGAGCCCGACCGTGCTGCCGTCGGCTACGACCACCTGCGTCTTGATTTCGCGCACACGGAAATAAGGCAGTTGCCCGTTCACCGCATTCAGCGGGATGCCGAACTCGGCATGAGTCATCTTGCGGCGCATGTCATGATACCCGTAGTCGGGGCCAGTGTACTGCTGAAAGCCGACTCCGCCAGCGGCCGTGCTAGTGCCCTGCATTACATTCGGATCGGGAGTGGCATAAAGGCCGGTGAGGGCGGCCTGCATGCGCAGCCAAGGCTCGGCGACCGCACCGGTGAGCGTGTATTTTGCAACAGGGTATAGCCCTTGAATGGATGACTTTTCGAGGTCAAACCCGTTAATGGCCAGCATGGTGGCCGCCGGACTGGCCTGATATTCGTCGTAACCGATGATGTCCATGATTTTTGGATTCAATTTGAGCCGGATCTGGTCGTTCTTTTCAATTTCCGGCGTAACGATGAAATGAACGCCCATCAGCTCGGAGACCCATTTCTTATGTTCGATATGAATATTCACATCCGTGGATTTGACTTCGAATTCCTTAGGAACCGCCCGGTCTTCGCCCACCCAGATTTCGGCGGCCTTGCCGTTGAGTGTGGTCAGGCTGGGGGCTGAAAGCGTATCTGAATCGCTGTTCTGCTCCAGCGCGCTGATGGTCAGATCCAGCGGCATCCAGCCGGTCTTGGTCAGCACCATTGAGCCGGCACCGAGATTTCCCCCGAAGGCTCCGGCGGTTGTAGCTGTACGCAGGCCCGCGCTGAATAAATTTTGCCCAGCGAGCACATTCCATTTTTCCCCTGCCCCGGTGAGCGAGGTCTTCTCCGTGATGTCCCAGGTGAAACCGAGCTCGTTGAGTGTGCTCTGGCTGACTTCGATAAACTTGGCTTTGATTTCGACCTGTCGGTAATCTTTTTCGGCGCGGTGATATTGCGACAGCGCGGATTCTATCTGCAACAGGTTCTCGCTGGTGTTGCGCACCATCAGCCGGTTGCTGTCGGGCCAGAGGTAGGCGCCGGTATCCGCTGGAAAGTCCACGGAGGCAAAGAAAGAAGCCACGTTGATGACGTCGCCGGTGGAATAGCCGCCCGGGATCATTTCACCGACCAGAGCCGGCGTGACCTTATACGAACGCAGCACGATCTCGTTCGGTGCGCCCCACGCCCCGGTCACTTCGCCGAGCATATCCTGCCGGGCGGTTTCCGGCGGGGTGTCGCCTTTGAAGGCTGCCAGCACGCCATGCGCCGCGTTGCGCAGTTCATCGCCGGTATAGTAAATCGTCTCGCCGACGGCTTTCACCGTATCGGCCGGAATTTCTTTGACCGCTTTGACCGCCGCTTCGAGAGCGACATCGCTCTCATCCGGCAGTCCCGTCGGAGATGTGATCACCACTTCAGCCTGCGCGACCAGTCCGAACGCCGCCAAGGCCACTGTGAGCCAAACGATTCTCTTCTTCATCCTCTGCTCCTTACTTTATGTTCCCCTCACCATCAATCCGCCGCCCCGTACGGAAGCCGGCCTTTAAATTCTCACTGCACCGGCACCGTAATTTTGTAATAGATCACCGGTGCGCTGCTGTGCGCTGCATCCAAATACGACGTTCCATTCGTGACCGTGCTCAGATAATTCCAGCTACCCATCAGGTTAGTCGAAAAATAAACCGTGTACATGCGCTGCACTCCGTCCAGCGGTGCGGGCCACGACAAAGAAGCGCCTGATGGATCTCTGCCTATCACCGGAGAAAATACCGAGTCGGCGTTCTGCGGATCCGTGCCCGCAATGCGCTCCTGATCGTCTGAAATGCCGTCGCCGTCGCTGTCGCTACTTCCGTCCGCCAGCGCGGAAGCAGCGGAGCGGACGAACACGCCATCAAAATCAAAACTATTGGTCACCGTAAAGGTAACCGCCAGTGACGCCGGGCTGCCGGCCGCATTATGAGTGATCGTCAGCGTTGTGTTGGTGGAAATGCTGTTGGTTCCAGACGATTGATTGGAGGCGTCGCCGATTATGGTGATGACCGCATTGCTGCCGGCCGGAATGGTGCCGCTGGCTGGCGCGTAGCCGATCACATGAACATTAGCTGGCCGGATCTGTACCGCACGGCTACTGACCGCGCTGACATATTGAGTGGAAACTGCTCCATACTGGTTGGTGCTGACGATCCGGTCGCCCGGCAGACGGATATCCATCTGCTTCGTGCGGGCGGCTGTAGCGCGCAGGCCAATGGTTGTATTCGGCCAGGACAAGGCTCCTGCGAGATTCTTGTACTGGAACGTGATGTCGCCGGACGGTTTGAGAATCGCCTGGAAGGTCTGGTTGGAACCGCCGCCCAGCCCGTACTGCTGAACATTTTCCCAGGTGATCACCAGCTGTTCCGCTGTGGAGAGATATTTGATTGTGGCATTTGCATCCAGCACGAGGTCGCCCCAGTACGGTGCAATCATCTGTGCAGGTATGGAGCTTGCGGTAGAGGCCAGGCTCCCCGCTGCAAAAACCCGTCCTG
>JBAWXO010000185.1:0-4536 GCA_037144035.1 Kiritimatiellales bacterium | reverse complement strand
TCCGGTTCCACGCGGGAAAAATGGCTGCAAACGCCGACCAGTTCCAAACCGCCCGCTTCATCCAGCGCCTTGACCGTTGCGGCCACCTCATTCCATTGCACACCAAGGCGCCCCATACCGGTGTCCACTTTGAGATGAACCGGAAGCGTTTTACCTTTGGCTCGTGCGGCTTCGGCCAGCGCCAGCCCATGCTCGAGAGAGGTCATGACAGGAAAAATCCGTTTTTCGAGCAGTTCGCCGACATGTTCTGGAAGCACCAGACCCATCACCAGAATGTTGACATCCGGCAGCGCAGAGCGAACTTTGAGTGCTTCATCAAGAAAGGCGACGGCAAACCAGTTGACTCCCTCTTCAGCGGCGGCCCGCGCAACCGGAACCATTCCGTGACTGTACGCATCGGCTTTAACGACAAATATAACAGCGGTCTCTAAAGGAATAGACGAACGCAGAGCGCGGATGTTCTGTCTCAGCCGCCCGATATCAATTTCCACCCACGAATGATTCATCTTGGTTTCTTCCTGAAAATGGTGTCCCGGACAGGACTGCTTCGCCTTCAGCTCGCCCTTCGGGGCCGTTACGCCCTTGGCAGACCAGCCTCACTACGCTCCACTTGTGTCGAACCTGTGACCGTCGGATTAGCAATCAGTCCGAGCCAATAATCTAGCGTTCAACACGCTGCAGAGCGTTTCATACATCCCCTTGATGATGAGCATAATACACAAACTGAATAAGCTGTCAAGCAACAGTGATGCTTAATGAAAAACAATGAATTTTAGCGAACAAAATCCGAAGTTTTCAAAGTGTTTCAGCAACAAAAAAGCCGCCCGAAGGCGCTGGCGCTCCAGTGCGCTGGAGAAACTTAAAGGTCAGCACACAAAGGAGGCGCGGCTACCGGCGAAGTTGTAATGCGTCTCATTCCTGTCTTTCGTCTACGGAAACATGGCTTTGACTTTGTTCAGCTCGACCCGTGCCACCGCAGAGAGGACTTTCTGAAGGTCGGACTGCTCACCGTAGAAGTGGATGATGGTTTGTCGGTGTGTTCCGGATTCACCGGGCTGCAATGCAAGCGCGGGTGAGGAGGATTCAATTTCGTAGAACGGCCCCATCTGCTTGCCGCTGGCATCCACCGGCCCGTCGTTGTAGCTATTGAGGGCATCGCCTTTGTAGGGTTCGTCCTGCAATTTCCACATGGAGTTGACGTAGCCAAAATATTCTTTCGGCGGCGCGTAAACAAGCAGGGTCATGCGCCCGGCTGCAGGGTCGTAGCTGCCGGCAATGCCCAGGGAACGTGCGGGTGTTACCCCGATCTTGCCGCGCCGGGTACCATCGCACTTGAAATAGATCACGCCGTCCTCGGCCTTGAGACGCTCGAAAGGAACCGTCCCGAAATAATCAGCGTTAACGACTGGGCCCAGCATTCCTTCATCACCCTGCTTATAGGGAATGAAGACCGTCGTAGTCGGCGACGGCCGGAACATGCTGAGCATCCAGATGGAGAGCAGTCCGCTTTCAGGCATCCATGCGAACGTTCCTTTGTTTATAACCCGGTTGACCGTCTGGTAGGCAACCATATCCAGACCGGACGGAATCTTTGCGCCGAGCAATTCTCCAACTCTTCGCTCATCCAGCAATTTGACAGTACGCTCCACACCGGCCTGAAAGTGTGTGCCGGAATGGTTGAGCAGCTCGAAGTCGTGGCTGAAGACAATCTCATCCTTCTTTTTGGAAACCACCTTCCAAGGCTCATTATCAATAGGATCCGGTGTGAACCAGTCGTCGAATTCGAACGGCTTGCCGGGCGCGAAGAAGATTGAGTATTGGCCGCCTTCGGGGCCCATCCAGAAGCGCTCTTCGCCACCGAAAGCGTAAATATGCCCTTCAAGTTTTCCGGCGGCCTCCGCAGGCGGAAGCACACCCTGCTCAACAAGACTGTAGTTGATCCAGCCCGAACTCGCGCCCTTGCTGCCGCACGCGGATGCGGTCATGACGCGGCCTTGGTATTCTGGAACCACCACGACCGTTGCTTTGCCCTTTTCGAGCACGATGGCGTCGGTGTGTTTCTGTAAGAAGGCGACATCGCCTCCGAAGGTGTTTTTCGAACGATTCATGTTCCATTCCCTTGCTGATTGACACCCGGCCAGAGCGAGTATGCCGGCCGTGGAAGCACAGATTGCCAACAGTTTTTTTGTCTTCATCCTTTATCCTTCTGTTTTTCTCAGCTCGTCCTCGCGGCAACTCGAATATATCCGGTTTCAATGCCGGACGTCCGCCACATTCGTTCCGTTCAACGATTCGGCCTTGCTGAATCTGGACCAGTTGAAACCGTAGAATGCCACGACGGCAAAGCAGAGTGCGGGTACGATGAAACCGCGCGAGATGTCGTACTTGTCCGCAATACTCCCCATCAGCTTGGGCAGCAGCGCACCGCCCATGATGGCCATGACGATGAAGGAGGACGCCTTCTTTGCCCGCGCGCCGAGACCGAAAATACCCAGTGCGAAAATGGTCGGGAACATGATAGACATGAAGAAATAGCTCAGGAAGACGCAAACGACGGAAACCCAGCCCAGCTTGCAGAAGATCAGCAGGCAGGCGGCGACGTTCAGTAACGCATAGATGCCGAGCATCTTGTGCGCAGAAAATTTCTTCAACAATCCCGCGCCGGTAAACCGGCCCAGCAGAAAACATACGAAGCCGCCGGAGGCCAGAATCGAGGCGAAGGCGTTGCTCAAATGCAGTGCTCCGTCTTTGCCGGTTTCCAGCCAACCCGGCCGCAGAAACGAGTTCCATGATTCGGGGATGGCCGGTGTCTGCGAGGTCATGTAGTTGATAAAGAAAGCAAAAATGCCCGCTTGTGCGGCGACGTAAAAAAACTGCGCAACGACCGCCATCACAAAGTGCGAATGAGTCCAGATGGATCGCGAAACGCCCGGCGTTGACTCGTCAAGGTGGTAGTCGTCCTCCATCTTGATGTCCGGCACTTTGGCGAAGTAGAAAATAATGGCCAGGATGATAACCACCACCGCCACCCCGGCGTAAGGAATCCAAAGCGTCTCACTGCCAGTGCTATTGCCCGCAGAGTCCTTGCCATAAAAGAACATGCTACCGGCAATGGGCCCGAAAATCCAACCGATGCCGTTGCAGGATTGAGCGAGGTTGATACGGGTGGCCGCAAACCGGGTCTGGCCCAGCACGGTGGTGTATGGATTGGCGATGGTTTCGAGGAACGTGAGTCCGGCGGCGATGAAGCAGACACCCACCAGAAAAGCCCAGAATTTCGCGATGTGCGTCGCGGGAATAAACCATAGCCCGCCCACCGCGACCATCAGGAGGCCGGCGATGATGCCGCCTTTATAGCCGAGCTTGGTCGCCAGCCATCCGGCGGGCAGCGCCATCAGGAAGTAGCCCAGATAGTGAGCCCATTGGACATTGGCAGATTGGGCCAGAGTCAGGTGCAGTTGCTCCTGAAAATGTTTATCCATCACGTCAATCATGCCGTTACAGAAGCCCCACAGGAGAAACAGTGAACTGACCAGAATGAAAGTGAACGTCAGGTTTTTTCCATCCGCCGTTACGAAGATACTTTTTTTGTTTTGGCTCATATTCAGGCTCCAGACTCTTTAAGAATAGTTTTCATCTTGTAACCGCCGGTCGAAAAGTGCGGCGGGTGGCGGTCGAAAACCGCAGCACCTGTTTGTATTTATCCCGTTGTCTGACGGGTGTCAATTTCTCTTATGATCTCCCCGTTTTCTCGATTACGGCTGGGGCTTCAGGGCTGGAGGGGGCAACGATTTGCGCAGGCGGCGGGAGCCGACAAAAGGCGAACCGCAGAAACCGCCCTTTGCCATAGATTTATACTTTCGACCGCGACTAATTTCTAAGTCGTTTTTTCGCCTCGCTGGCCGCCTTCCTAGCCGCCTCCGTATACGCCCGAGCCGCATGCGCCTTCCCAACCAACTCTGCAGCCGCCCAATCCGCATCCGCCTTCCTGGCTGCCTCCACATATGCCCGGTCCGCATCCGCCTGTTTTTGTTTTTCCGGCTTTTCCACTAATCGTATTTTTACCCCCCCCCGCTGGAAGTAAATTTTTGCGCGGAATTTTTTCTGATACGGGAAGAGACCATGGTGCGGGTTTCAATCGTTGCCTCTCCACTTCGTTCCGTTGCCGCCGCTTTGCGGGCGCAGTTGTCAGTTGATGGTTGTCAGGGTGGCGGGGTGGCGGGTTGGTCGACATCAAGGGTGACGCACTTCGTCTGCCCGTTTACCTCGAACCGTCCGTACCAATATTTTGACCGCAGCGTACCGCCTTTTTTCCTAGAGATTTCCAGTCCCATTGTTCTGCCTCCGTTTAATGATTCAACATGCAACACCCACAACCAAAGCGGGCGAATCAAACGGCCAAACTCGAAGTTTCCCCCGAAGTAGGACCGAACGAGGCAGAAATAAAAAACAGCACCTTTTGCAAAGTGCTGTTTAACAGATAGTTAATTGGTACCCCGGACAGGATTCGAACCTGTGACCGTCGGATTAGAAATC
>JBAWXO010000184.1:0-4563 GCA_037144035.1 Kiritimatiellales bacterium | reverse complement strand
GTCGTTCACATTAACCGCAATTCAAAAGTGGTCAAAGGTGGACGCCGTTTCAGCTTCGGAGCGCTGGTTATCGTCGGCGACGGAGCTGGGAAGGTCGGTTACGGGCTCGGCAAGGCCAACGAAGTGGCCGATGCGATTCGTAAAGGCGGCGAAACCGCTAAGAAATCTATGAAGCCGATCGTAATGAAAGGCACCACCATTCCGCATGAAGCGCACGGAGAATTCGGCGGCGCGCAGGTTCTGCTGCGTCCGGCATCTGAAGGTACTGGTGTAATTGCCGGCGGCTCCTGCCGTGCGGTACTCGAACTCGCCGGTGTGCGCGATGTGCTGGCCAAGTCGCTTGGCAGCAGCAACCGATTGAACGTAACCAAAGCCACCATGGCTGCTCTCGCCTCCTTGCGTTCGCGCGAGTCCGTGATGGCGGCCCGCGGAAAATAAATTAAGAGGTTTTTAAAATGGAACTGCATTCATTACAGCCCACAAAAGGTTCGACCCACCGGAGAATGCGCGTAGGTCGCGGCCGGTCATCCGGAAAAGGTAAAACATCCGGACGCGGTCATAAAGGGGCCTATGCCCGCTCGGGCCACAAGCACAAGCCGCTCTTTGAAGGGGGCCAGATGCCGATGGCTCGCCGCATTCCAAAACGCGGGTTCAACAACGTCAACCGTCAGGTGTTTGCGCCGGTTAATGTCGCTGCGCTCAGCGCTTTTGAAGCCGGAACCGTTGTCACCATTGATCTGCTTCGTCAGACCGGTATGGTCAAAGGCCACCGGAATGGCGTCAAAGTGCTCGGTAACGGCGAAATCGCGAAAAAAATCTCGGTCAAAGCCAATGCCTTCAGCGTTGCGGCCAAAGAAAAGATTGAAGCTGCCGGTGGTAGCTGTGAGATAGTCTGACCCAAAAAATTTAACGGGGTAACTGATGCTTTCCGCCTTCGTAAACAGCTTTAAGATTCAGGAACTGCGCCAGCGGATACTCTTTACCTTGGGCGTAGTCTTTTTGTCCCGTTTGTTGTCCAGCATCCCGATTGCGGGTGTAGATTACGGCATGATCACCAACTATATCAAGTCCTCTGCCGGACAGGGTACAGGGGGGTTTCTTGACATGTTTAACCTGTTCAGTGGCGGTGCGATTGAGAACTGCGCCGTCGGCGCACTGGGGATCATGCCATATATCAGCGCCTCGATTATCATCCAGCTGATGACGGCGGTGGTGCCTGCGCTCGAAAAACTGGTTCGCGAAGGCGAATCCGGACGGGCGAAAATCACGCAGTACACCCGCTACCTCACCGTCGTGCTTTGCGCTTTTCAGGGATTCCTGATCGCCCGCGCTCTTGAGAGCGGACAAATCTACTTTCCCGCCGAAGTGGTCCGGATTCCCGGCTTGGGCTTCGAATTGCTCACAGCCATGACGCTGGTCACCGGAACCCTTATGCTGATGTGGTTCGGCGAGCAGATCACCGAACGCGGCATCGGCAACGGCGTCTCCATGATCATCACCGTCAACATCGTCAGCCGCATGCCGTCTGCGGTCGGCGCAATGATCAGTATGTTCAAGCCGGTCGACGGCGTGGTGCGCCACTCTTTCTTCATGGCGGCCGTCCTGCTTATCATGGTGCTGGCGGTTATCGCTCTGGTCATCGCCGTCACGCAGGCCCAGCAGAAGATTCCGGTTCAGTACGCCAAGCGCGTGGTCGGTCGTAAAGTTTACGGCGGACAGCACACCTTTATGCCCCTGCGCGTCAACTACGCCGGTGTCATGCCCATCATTTTCGCTCAGGCCATCCTGATGTTCCCGGCCAAACTGTTCAGCATGATGCCTTGGCCCGCCGCTAAACAGATCGGTGCCGCGCTGGGATACGGAACCGTCCCTTACATGATCAGCTTTGGCCTCATGATCCTCTTCTTTTCCTACTTCTGGGTAGCCACGCAGTTTAATCCTGTGCAGATCGCCGACGACCTCAAAAAATACGGCGGCTACATCCCCGGCATTCGTCCCGGCACATCCACCGCCGAATTTCTGGACCGAACCATGACCCGCATCACGCTGGCTGGCGCGGTCTTCCTGACCCTGATTGCCGTCCTGCCGACCATCATGGGCAATCAGTTCAGCATCCCGTACATGATTTCATCCTTCTTCGGCGGAACCAGTCTGCTCATCATCGTCGGTGTTATGCTCGACACCATGCGCCAGATTGAGTCTCACCTGCTCATGCGCCACTACGACGGATTCTTGAAAAAAGGGAAACTCAAATCCGGAAGAAGGTAGGCGATGGAAGCGATCATTCTCCTCGGCGGACCCGGCGCGGGCAAAGGTACTTTGTCTGAATTTCTGAAGAAGCAGACCGATTACATTCACGTCTCAACCGGCGACATGCTGCGTGCCGCCCTGAAGTCCGGATCGCCTGTCGGTCTCGAAGCCAAAGCCTTTATGGACGCCGGCGCCCTCGTTCCCGACTCTGTCATCTTGCGCATCATCGAAGAACGCATCTCTCAGGAAGCGGCATCCGCCCGCTACATGTTCGACGGCTTCCCGCGCACCATCGACCAGGCCAAAGGACTTGATCTGCTTTTCAAAAAGAAACAGGGAGCTGTGAAGCACGTCTTTAACCTGATCGTTCCTCGCGAGACGCTGCTCAAGCGGCTTACCGGCCGCCGCGTCTGCAAATCCTGCGGTGCGGTCTATCACCTGACCAACATACCGCCGAAAAAATCTGGCGTTTGTGATGTGGACGGCGGCGAACTCTACCAGCGCACCGACGACAGCGAAGCCACCATTCTTAACCGGCTCGAAGTTTACGAAAAACAGACTGCGCCACTGATAGACTGCTATCAACAGCAAGGCCTTCTCCGCAACATCGCCGCCGGCGGCAGCGCTGCCGAAACAGATGCGCTCGTTCTTGATATTCTCGGCGCATAAGGGCTCCCGATGATTGTGATCAAAAGCCTCAGTGAACTCGATGCCATGCGCCGGGTCAACCGCATGACAGCCCAGATTCGCGACGAACTCGCCGCCATGGTTCGCCCCGGTATTACCACTCTTGAGCTTGGCAATGCCGCCTTTGAACTCATCCGCAAGCTTGGCGGAACCAGCGCTTTCTACGGCTATCACGGCTTTCCCGGTCAGATCTGCGTCTCCATCAACGAAGAAGTCGTCCATGGAATCCCTGGTAAACGCGTTATCAAAGATGGCGATATCGTCAGCATTGATACCGGCATCACCTTTGGCGGATTTATTGGTGACACAGCCATCACTGTTGCGGCGGGCGAAATTGACGACGAAAAAAAGAAACTTCTTCAAGTTACCAAGGCCGCGCTTGATGCCGGCATTGCCAAAGCGGTTGTAGGCAACCGGCTCGGCGATATTTCTCATGCCATCCAGACCGTCGTTGAAGCCGCCGGATTTTCTGTTGTACGCGAATTTGTCGGCCACGGCATCGGCCGCGACATGCACGAAGACCCGCAGATTCCAAACTTTGGAAAAGCCGGACATGGCCCGAAGCTTAAACCCGGTATGACCCTCGCCATCGAACCGATGGTCAATATCGGCGGAGCGAAAGTTAAAGTGCTCGCCGACAACTGGACTGCTGTTACCAGCGATGGAAGCGCCTCCGCGCACTTCGAACATACCGTTGCCGTCGGCGTTACTGCCCCCGAAATCCTTACGCCACCCTGATTTCTCGACTGGCATAGCCTTCGGCGCTGGTTCCAAGCATTGTCACACTGCCGGACGGACGGCTCATGGATGTCAAGATGCCGCAGGTACAGCATTGGCTCTGCGGACGGTAGCGTTTGGTGCAACCCGCGTCTGGCTCCTGCCGCGATCACGGCAAACCGGTTCTGCACCCCCGCTTTCACCCGGCCTGATTTTACCGGCTAGGGCCTCGGTGACCTGCCCCCATTCACTGGACCACTGGAGCTCTAAAATACAGCTTCGGACAGGCGCCCTAATCGGAAAAAGGCGTAAGTTTGCCGCTTCGCTTCTTTTGGAAATACCAAAAGCACGTTCGGTATACCTCAGGTCCAAACCCTGGAAACGTGAAGGCCGCCCCGACCGGGCGGCCTTTTGCTTTTTCCAGACATCGGAATTTTCAGTCGCGCGGAAAGCGGCGGGAGCGGATCAATCCTGTCCGGCAAAGACGGAAGATCAGGCCTGTCCAAAGACAGCCGAAGCCGTAACGAAGACTGCGCTGGAAGTTGATCGAAGAGGCTTCCGTGAAATATTTGGTCGGACAGCTTATCTCAGCCACGGTATGCCCGAACCAGAGAATCTGCGCCAGCATCTGATTGTCGAAGACAAAGTCGTCGGAGTTTTCATTCAACGGGAGCTGTTTGAGAAGTTCGCCGGAAAAGGCGCGGTAGCCGGTGTGATATTCGGAGAGTTTTGCGCCGAGCAGCAGGTTTTCCGCCAGTGTCAGGACGCGGTTGGAAACATATTTCCACCACGGCATGCCGCCTTTGAGCGCATAACCGCCCAGAATGCGCGATCCCAGCACGCACGGATAAAGGTTGTTGGCGATCATAGAAGCCATCGCGGGAATAAGAGAAGGGGTATATTGATAAT
>JBAWXO010000183.1:0-4571 GCA_037144035.1 Kiritimatiellales bacterium | reverse complement strand
CATTCTGCCCGAAGAGGACATGCCTTTCCTGCCGGACGGAACGCCGGTTGAAATCGTGCTGAATCCGCTCGGCGTGCCTTCCCGTATGAACGTCGGACAGGTTCTTGAAACCCATCTCGGATGGGCCTGTAAACATCTTGGCATTTATGCCGCCACGCCGATTTTCGACGGGATTTCCGAAAAAGAAATCCGCGAGATGCTCGAAGAAGCCGGACTGCCCAAAGACGGCAAGACGGTTCTCTACGACGGACGTACCGGCGAAGCCTTTGAACAGCGCGTAGTGGTCGGAACCATTTACATGCTTAAGCTGCATCACTTGGTCACCGAAAAGATCCATGCCCGCGCGGTCGGTCCGTATTCGCTCGTCACTCAGCAACCGCTGGGCGGCAAGGCGCAGTACGGCGGACAGCGCTTCGGGGAAATGGAAGTGTGGGCGCTGGAAGCCTATGGCGCGGCACATGCGCTGCAGGAAATTCTCACGGTCAAGAGCGATGACCTCGCCGGCCGTACTCGTATTTATGAGTCCATTGTGAAGGGTGAGAACGTGCTCGATGCCGGACGTCCGGAATCGTTTAACGTACTGATCAAGGAACTGCAGGGGCTCGGCTTGAATTTCGAAGTTAAAAAGCCGAACACAGATAATGTTTCGTTCACAGGACGTATTTAATCTTTGACAGGAGAAAACCGGTGGATACACGCAATGCAGCAGATATACTCGGCGTAGAGACAGAGACGATTGTCAACGTGGCCAGCATCAAGCTGGCTTCGCCTGAGGACATTCGTTCCTGGAGTTTCGGGGAGGTTAAAAACCCCGAGACCATCAACTACCGTACGTTCAAACCTGAAAAGGGCGGTCTTTTCTGTGAACGCATCTTTGGTCCTTCCAAGGACTGGGAGTGCAGTTGCGGAAAATACAAACGAATCAAACACAAAGGTGTGATCTGCGACCGTTGCGGCGTTGAAGTGACGCTGTCGCGCGTTCGTCGCGAACGTATGGCTCACATTGAACTGGCCGTTCCGGTGTCGCACATTTGGTTCTTTAAGGCCACGCCGAGCCGTATGGGCCTTCTGCTCGACATGACTTTGCGCAGTCTTGAGCACATCATTTACTACGATGACTATGTTGTCGTTGAACCGGGGGATACCCCGCTTAAGGAAAAACAGCTGCTGACGGAACTGGAATACCGCGAAGCGCTGGACAACTACGGCGAAGGAAGTTTTGACGCCCGTATCGGTGCAGAAGGTATCCGTGAACTGCTCAAGAAGATCAATCTGGCCGAAAAGCTGGGTGAGCTCGAAGATTCGCTCGCCAGCACCCGCAGCAAGCAGACCCGTAAGAAATTAGTCAGCCAAATGAAGGTGATCGAAGGGCTTATTAAGAGCAATTCGCGCCCGGAATGGATGATTTTTGAAGTGCTACCGGTCATCCCGCCGGACCTTCGTCCGCTGGTTCCTCTCGAAGGAGGCCGTTTTGCGACGTCCGACCTGAACGATCTTTACCGTCGCGTCATTAACCGTAACAACCGCCTTAAAACGCTGTTGGCGCTCAAAACGCCGGAAGTGATCATCCGCAACGAAAAACGGATGTTGCAGCAGGCCGTTGATGCGCTGTTCGATAATGGCCGTCACGGCCGCGCCGTCAGCGGTCCGGGCAACCGTCCTCTGAAGTCGCTGAGCGATATGCTCAAGGGCAAACAGGGCCGTTTTCGTCAGAACCTGCTCGGCAAGCGCGTCGACTACTCCGGCCGTTCTGTAATCGTCGTCGGCCCGAACCTGAAACTGAATCAGTGCGGTCTGCCGAAAAAAATGGCGCTGGTGCTGTTCGAACCCTTTATCATCCGCAAGCTCAAAGAGCGCGGCATTGTACATACCGTGCGCAGCGCCAAGAAGATGATCGAGCGCGAAGAGGAAGTCGTATGGGATATTCTTGATCAGGTGACCAAGGGTCATACGGTCATGCTGAACCGCGCGCCGACTCTGCACCGTCTCTCCATCCAATCGTTCGAGCCGGTACTGATTGAAGGGGAGGCCATTCAGGTTCATCCTCTCGTCTGTACCGCATACAACGCCGACTTCGACGGGGACCAGATGGCCGTTCACGTCCCGCTTTCCGTTGAGGCGCAGATTGAGTCCAAGAGCCTGATGCTGGCACCGAACAATATCTTTTCGCCGTCCAGCGGCAAGCCGGTCATGACACCGACGCAGGATATCGCACTGGGTTGCTACTTCCTGACCAGTTTTTCTCAGACCTTCATGCTGGAAGCCCGCAAGAACAGCGGGAAAGACGACAAAGAACGTTTGCCGCTGTTGGCCGATATCAATGAAGTTCACACGGCTTTTGATGAAGGCGCCCTGCGTCTGCACGATCGTATCCGCTACCGCAATGCGGATTATCAGCGGGAAACCAAGTTCGGCGATCAGCACAAGTCAGCCATCATGACGACGGTTGGACGCGTGTTTTTCAATGAAGTCTGGCCCGACAGCATTGGGTTTATCAATGAACGCATCACCAAGAAGCTCCTCGGCAAACTGATCGAGCATTGCTACGAAGTGGCGGGTCATGACGAAACGGTACGTGTGCTCGACAGCCTCAAGAACCTCGGCTTCGCTGAAGCGACCGCCGCAGGCATCTCAATCGGACTGTCCGACATGATTATTCCGCCGGAAAAAGCCGAAATCATTGCGGCGGCACGCAAAACCATCAGCGCGGTTGAAGACAAGTACAAGAAAGGTCTTATCACGGACGGTGAACGTTACAACATGGTCATTGACCAGTGGACCGATGCCAATGACAAGCTGACTGCCAAGCTGTTCAGCGCGCTGGAACGCAACGACGATCCGGTCAATAAAGATTCCGCCAAGGACCTGAATCCGGTTTTCATCATGGTGGACTCCGGCGCTCGCGGCAGCCGTCAGCAGATTCGTCAGCTGGCCGGTATGCGCGGTCTGATGGCCAAGCCGTCAGGCGAAATTATCGAACGCCCGATTCTCGCGAATTTCCGCGAAGGGTTGAGTGTGCTAGAGTACTTTATTTCCACGCACGGCGCCCGAAAAGGTTTGGCCGACACCGCGCTAAAGACCGCGGACTCCGGGTACCTGACCCGCAAGCTGGTCGACGTCGCACATGACATTATTATCATGGAAGAAGATTGCCATACGCTCAACGGTATCGAAGTGAGCGCCATCACAGACGGTGATGATGAACTCGTGTCGCTGGCGCAGCGCATCATCGGGCGTACCGCTTGCGACGACATCTGCGATCCGTACAACGCGAAGGAAGTGATTGTTGCGGCGAACGAAATTATCGACGAATACGCGGCTAAGAAAATCGAGCACGTCGGCGTTGAAAAAATCCGCATTCGCAGCGTGCTCACCTGTGAGTCGCGCCGCGGTGTCTGCGCCAAGTGCTATGGCCGCAACCTGGCTTCAGGTCGTGAAGCCCGTCTGGGCGAGCCGGTCGGCATTATCGCCGCGCAGTCTATCGGTGAACCCGTCACGCAGCTGACCATGCGTACCTTCCACATCGGGGGCACCGCCAGTTCGGTCTTCAAACAGCCGAAAATTACGGCCAAAGAAAACTCGACCGTCCGCTATGAAAATCTCCGCACGGTTAAAGTCGAAACCGGCCATGTCATTTTGAACAAAAACGGTTTTGCAGTGACGTATGACGATGACGGGCGAGAACTCGAACGTTACTCCACGGTTATCGGCGCAGTGATTACCGTTGAAGACGGCGGCCGGGTCAAACGCGGCGAAACGTTCGTCAGCTGGGATCCCTACAGCGTGCCGATTCTTTCGGAGCAGGACGGGAAGGTTGACTTCCATGACTTTATTGAAGGCGTTACCGTGCAGAGAGCGGAAGACGAAACGACCGGTATCGAAGGTCTGGTTGTGCTGGAGCACAAAGAAGACCTGCATCCGCAGATCGTTGTCAAAGACGCTTCCGGTAAAGCGATTGCCTATTACTCGATTCCGTCTGCGGCTCACGTGATGGTGCTCAAAGGCGCGAAAATTAGTGCCGGTACCACGCTGGCCAAGACGCCGCGCAAACAGGCCCGCACCAAGGACATTACCGGCGGTCTGCCGCGTGTGGCCGAACTGGTCGAAGCCCGCCGTCCGAAGGAAGCTGCGGAAATTGCTAAGATCGACGGGGTGGTCGAACTCGGCGGTATCGCCAAGGGCAAACGCCAGCTGATCATTCGCGACCCGGCCACCGGCACGGAAGAAGAACATCTCATTCCGATGGGTAAACACGTAATTGTTTATTCCGGTGACGTGGTTCAGAAGGGGCAGCAGCTCACGGAAGGTCCGATTGTTCCGCAGGAACTGCTCGAAGTCTGCGGCCCGCAGGAATTGCAGGAATATCTGGTGAACGAAGTACAGGCGGTTTACCGTCTGCAGGGTGTGGAAATAAACGACAAGCACATCGAAGTGATTGTCCGCCAGATGCTCCGTAAGGTGAAAATCACCGATCCGGGCGACACCGAGTTCCTCTGGGGCGAACAGGTCGAAAAACAGAAATTTCAAGAAGTCAACCAGCGGGCTATGGAAGAAGGCCGCCGTCCGGCGGA
>JBAWXO010000182.1:0-4573 GCA_037144035.1 Kiritimatiellales bacterium | reverse complement strand
GCGCGGCTTAAAGCGGCCGCGATCTCAGAATGACCGCATGCGATTTCTTTTGTTACACTTTTCATCTGCTGGAGATTTCCGGAATGGACGGCGTGTCGCAACAACGCCCGTTGGGCCGCCGGAACCTTGAGCAGATCGTCCGGGTCCATGACGGTGTTTCGTCTCTGCGGCACGACCGTCTTTTTTTCATATTCGTATTGCACCCCGGTGAGGCGCTGAATTTCCGTCAGCAGCGACTCCCGATTCAGCGGCTTGGACACGTACCCGTCCACGATCCCCGGCTCTTCACCCGCCAGCTCACTGGCCGTAACCATAATGACCGGGATCTTTCGACCATCGCGAAGTTTCCTCAGCCGTTTTATCGTTTCAATACCGTCCAGGCCGGGCATCCGTTTGTCCATCAGGATCAGGTTAAATTCGCTTGCTCCATTGCATTTTTCCAGCGCGCTGGCGCCGCTTTCTGCAACATCAACGGTGAACCCGAATCCCTCAAGCATGAACTGTAACATTTGAAGATTCTCTAAATCATCGTCGACAGCCAGGATGCGAGGAACGGGTTGTCCGGGAGCAATTCGACGGGCTACCTTGGCATTTCCTGTTTTTTCCGGACTGCTCTGCCGGGCCGTGAAGGTGAACCGGAACGTGCTACCCGCTCCGGGAACACTGCGCAACACGATGACATTCCCACCGAGCGCCTGCGCATAACGGCGGCTCAGGGGCAGGCCCAGTCCAGTTCCTTTGCCCAGCTGTTGTCCGCTTCCGGCCTGTTCGAACAGATCGAAAATCCGTTCAAGTTGCCCGGCCTCTATCCCGTGGCCGTTGTCCTCCACATCCACCGTCAGCATTAACCCGTCGTCGGCGCCGGTTCGGCAGAATCCCGCCGTCAGGCAGACGCGCCCCCGCACTGCAAACTTGATCGCATTGCCGACCAGATTGAGCAGCACCTGGCGGATTTTCCCCTTATCCGCATGGAGAAATTGCGGCAGATCCGGGGCCATCACCACTTCAACAGGAATAGCTCCCCGGCGTTTTTGCCCGCTCATCACCCGGACAGAATCCAGCAGGTAATAAAAATCAAAGTCCGAAGCCGTCAATACGATGTCTTGTACATCCGTCTGGACGATTCCCAGAATGTCGTTAATCAGTTCCAGCAGATGCTCGCTGCTGCGGATAATGGCCGGCAGGGAGTCGCTGGCGGTCGGGCATCCGACACACTCGCGGCTCATGATCTGAGCATGGCCCAGCACCGCATTAAGCGGCGTGCGAATTTCGTGAGACATGTTGGCCAGAAACATGGACTTGGCTATTGCCGCGGCTGCGGCCTTATCCGCCATATTATTCGCCCGCGAAGTAGCCGCTAGCAGCGCGGCTTCATTCTGCTGGCGAAGTCTAACATTCGTCAACATCTGCGCAAAAAGAGTCAAAAGAATGCGTTCTTTATCCGAGTAGGGATGATGTTTTCGAACCGAATCAAAGCCGATAAACCCGAGACAGTCATCCCCATGCGTAAGAGGAATTGTTAAAAGGCTCTTGATCTGCTGCGGCTCCAGAATATCCCGCACGCCGCCGGGCGGCAACGCCGTTACATCGGGGTAATAAACGGCGTCGCCCCGTCGATGCGCCGCCACCCAATCCGGCAGTTCCGCCAGCGGCACCGCCTGCAGAGCCTCCATTTGCGGGAGGATTCCGGCGCAGCACCATTCGAACGTGTTGGTGCATATCCCTCCGTGAAAATCATAACTGAAAATATAGGCCCGGTCCGCTTCGACAAAATCTCCCATCTTTTTCAGCACCGTCTGGACGGAATGATCCACCTCTTCTAGCGGCAGGTTGATGTATGTCGTGGCAATATCCATCAGTGTTTTTTGAAGCAGAGATTGCTGCTCCAGCGCATCTTCAGCGTGCTTGCGGTCGGTAATATCGCGGCTGACGCCAAGCATTCCGACAACTTTTCCGTTCATGTCGGCAAGCGGAGCCTTCAAAGTATCGATCAAAATCCGTCTGCCATCCGGATAGGTGATCCACTCCTCGTTGTGTCGCGCTTTATTCTGCGCCATCATGACGCGGTCATTCTCACGGAAAGAGTCCGCGACCTCTTTCGGGAAGAGGTCGTGATCGGTGTGTCCGACAATTTCTTCACGAGGTCTGCCCAGAAACTCCTCGAACCGCGGATTGCACCCGAGATAGACTCCTTCGATATCTTTGAAGAATACAATATCCGGAATCGAGTCCAGCAGATTGGATAGCAGAGTTTTTTGCCGAGATAAGGCCGCTTCCATTTCTTTGCGCTGCGTAATGTCACGGGCACACCCGGTCGTTCCAATCACAGCGCCCTGCCCGTCAAAAACGGGTGTTTTATAAGTTTCAAACCACCTGGGCAGCCCTTGGTCATAAACCTGTTCTTCCACTATGACCGGTTTCCGCAGTTCCATAACGGAAAAATCATCTTTGCGGTATTTCTCCGCCAGTTCTCTTGGCCAAATATCCAGATCCGTCAGGCCGGCAAGATCGCTTGACTGCTGTTTACCGCAAGAGATTGCGAAGGCTTTATTCACGGCTAAAAACCGGCTATCCGCATCTTTGAGCCAAATGAGACCTGACTGATTTTCAATAATTGCCGAAAGGTAGGATTCGCGCATACTGAGCGTCGCCTCGGCCTGTTTGCGCTCCGTGATGTCTGAGAAAGTGACAACGGCCCCGCGAATTTCCCCGTCTCTAACAATTGGATAAGACGAGTATTCGGCAGAAAAAGAGGTTCCGTCTTTCCTCCATAGCACCTCACTGTCTACCCGGCTGCCTTCCCCAGTCATCTTGGCGCGGAAAACGGGACAGTCTTGCACCGGATAGGACGAACCGTCGGATCGGCTGTGGTGAATCAGATCGTGCATGTTCTGACCAAAGCAATCCTCGGGCTGGTAGCCGAGGATCTTTAAACCTGACTGATTCATGAATGTGCAACACCCGTTCAAATCGATGCCATAGATGCCCTGATCGGTATTTTGAAGCAATTGATTCGTCTGGCTTTCACTGGCACGCAGCGCCGCCTCGAGTTGCTTTTGGGCGGTGATATCCCAATTGGTGCCGATCATGCGCAAAGGCCGGCCGGATGCGTCGCGATGCACGCGGGCCAGCGCACGAATGTAGCGAACCGTTCCGTCCGACCAGAGCACACGAAACTCGGTGTCGAATTCTTTCTCGCCGCGCAGCGCCATTTTTATTTCTTCATCGCCGCGCTGGCGGTCTTCCGGATGAACTCCTGCCGTCCAGGCCTCATAGGCACCACTGAACTGCGCACGTGTAATGCCGTACAGAGCAAACATCTGGTCATCCCAGATCAGTTCGTTGCTGGCCACCTCGTAACCCCATATCCCCACACCGCCTGCCGAAGCCGCCAGCGCCAGACGGTCTGAGGTTTGCTGTAAATCCTTCATGAGCCGATCGGCAAGCTGCTTGGCCGCTAAACGGATGTTCTGTAATGTAACCAGCAGGCCGACAAGCAGCAGACTGACGATTATTCCGCCGGCAGCTGTGCCCCAGACATTGGCGTATTCTGCGGAGTTCAATGGAGTAGCGCTCCGGGAAAACAGCAAAGTCCAGTTCCGACCGGCATATACGATCGGCAGCTGAAAGGTAATACGATCCGCCGGAAGGGGAGAATCCTTGCCCGCCGACTGAGAATCATAAAGCAACGCTGCAGAACAAATCTGCCTGCCGTCAAAAACTTCCAGATGGATGCGCCGTACGTTCGCCAAATCCCATCTTCCCAGAATGCCTTGCATGAGGTCATTCATCCGGTAGGGGCTGTAAACCCAACCTGACAGGGTAGCACGACGCTGGGCGACCGTTGCACAAGGCATCCCTGCGCGGTAAACCGGCACATACATCAATGTGCCGGCCTGAATATCTTTGTCGGTTTCCTGAACCAAAGTAATTTTCCCGGAAAGAGCGGCGGCGCCCTGATCCCGCGCCAATTCCATTGCCTCCCGCCGGATCGGTTCGCTAAGCATGTCGTAGCCGAAAGCACGGAGATTGCGGTTCGTAAAAGGTTCGAGATAGATGATCGCGGAATAGGTCTGCCGATCGCCTTCCGGCCAGACCCGATAGCCGGGAAACCCTTCCGCACGAACATCCTGTATGTGTTGCTCCAGCCGCTCCCTCGGAATCAGCAGGGCGAAGCCAATCCCTTGGATGCCAGGAAGCTGTTGTTCGATTCTCTGGCGATCGGTAAAGGTTTTCCATTCCTGACGGCTGACCCCATCCGAGTGTTCGACAAACGCCTCGGCGCTACGCAGAATCTGTTCGTGGGCGTTGAGTCGGTCCAGAACCTTGCCCCGGATATCGTTGCATACGGATTCAAACTCTTTTTCTGCGCCCGACTCTACCTCCGATTTCGACTGCCAGACCGCCAGCCCCGTGGTAAGCAACCCCGCCAGCAGAAGAACCCAGACCAGCCAACCCCCGCTACTCCCGCCATCTCCTGACACGCCTGTGATTTCAGACTCAGGCGAGTGGCCGGCCGGCCGTTTCGTTTTTTTTGATACCGTCATTCGTTAAGACCCAGATCACCGTTTTG
>JBAWXO010000181.1:0-4682 GCA_037144035.1 Kiritimatiellales bacterium | reverse complement strand
AGTTCGGCATGCGCCGGGCCTCCGACTCAAAGATGCGGACGTTGGTGAACTCGACTTGGCGCTGGTTGCCTTGTGCGGCATGGCGCAGGCGGGGTTTGTAACGATCAGCAACGCGAACAATACGGCGGACACCACCGGCTACGGCGCGGTGGGTTATAACTACCAAATCTCGAAGACCGAGGTGACGATTGCGGAGATGCAGGCCGCCACGGGCGCTGGCAGCGGCAACGAAAACTACTGGAACAACGGTGCCCGCACAGTGGGAACCGCCGCTCCGGCCTCGTACGTCTCGCTCTACGAAGCGATGAAATACTGCAACTGGATGACCAGCGGCAACGTCAACAGCGGGCTGTACGAAGATAAGGGCGGCGGGGTCTGGGGCGCGAAGATGACCCGCGCGGCCGTCATGGCGGGCAGTACCCTCTATTATGCCGTGCCGACGGAAAATGAATGGTACAAAGCGGCCTATTTCAAACCCGATGCCTCCGGTTATTCTCTCTACGCTAACGGAACCGCCAACATCCCGACGCACGGCACTACGGACGGCTGGAACTATTACAACAGCGGTTATGTGAACGGCTCACCCAACTACACCTGGACGGCAGGCTATGGCGGCGCAGAGCAGAACGGCACGTATGACATGATGGGCAACGTCTGGGAATGGATGGAAACGTCGAGCGGCGTGCTCCGCGGCGGCAGTTGCGACGGCCTCGAGTACGACCTGCGTTCGTCGAATCGCTTCTACTACAATCCGGCGCTTGAGTACGACTCTTTCGGGTTCCGCGTCGTTGCAATCCCTGAGCCGGCCACAGCGCTTTCGCTCGTGCTGGGCGGCCTGGTCGTTACAGGCTACCGCCGCATGCGCAAATCGTACGGCCACTTTTAACCGTCAGCTTGTTTTCCTTTAACGATCCGCCTCGGATTTCCGGGGCGGTTTTTTTGTGGAAGTTTTTGTAGCCGAGGTCCGTGACCTCGGAATTCATCGGGATCATACAGCCCGAGGTCACGGACCTCGGCTAGCGTACCGGTCTGGATCGCCAAGGCGTTGGCCGACCCGCACTTGGGGCAACAGGGATGTGCCTGAGCCGACTCGATCCAGACGATTTCAAACCCGGCGCAACGGTCGTATTTTTTTAAAGTGAAACCCGCAGGTTCCTTGCGTATGGTATAGATGACTGGTTGACATATTCGTTTCCTTTTTGGTTGAGGGACTTGAAAGAAAACGACAACCAGTCAACTTTTTCAACTCTTAGGTACGCACTTCCGAGAAGAACCAATAATACCGATCGGTAATATTCGCGTGCATTCATGACGGATTATGCCAATCCTAAACGCCTGGCTCTGGAGCGGATCAGCTCCTTATAGTGCTCTTTCATGCTATGCGTACATAGTCCTTTCCCGAGTAATTCGAGTGCCGCATCTAGATTGGAGGAAAAACGTGAAAAAGTATTAATCGCCTGCTTTTCGGTTAGTCGCAGGGATTCAGCAAGCCTCATAAAATCGTTTCGGCCTAAACGGCTTTTCCGGCCATTCAGGGTGAGTGCAGTATCCTCCGTATCTTCGGGCAGCAGCAGTTGGGTTGGAATCAGATCGTAGGCGGGAGACAAGGCGATAGAACCGTCCGGCAGATGAAGCAACGAAAAGTTCTTCAGATGCATGTCGGAATTGCCGGTAAGAAAACAGTAGAGGGTCAACTCAAAGAAGCGCAGGGCATCAAAGAGTGCATTATCGCAATGGAGAATGATCGCTTTGCCGACTTGCTCCAGAGAACCCCTGTATTTTTGTTCGGTCAAGCGGTCGGTCAGCTGGCACATGTCCTCCATATGCAGCTTAGAGTTCTCTTGCCGGTCCATGCGCTTCGTGATGAAGGCCGGTTGTCCGTCTTCCAATGGGATCAATCCGCATTCAGCTGTCGTAATGGCGAAGCATCCGGCCATGCGCATCGTCACATGCTCGAGTTCCGGCATTTCGGGATACTGAGAAACCGGGGCCTTGAGAATATATCCTCCCTCCAATCCAACGAGCGTCAACCTTGAATCCTGCCGGCTTCCATCCCGCTCAAGGTGCATCGAAAGCTTTGGCTGGATGCCGGGCACAGCAATGTGCCGGCGAACAACATTTTGCGCCAATGCATTGAGATCCTTCCATGCATAGGGCAAAGCCGGAGGAATACCGGACCCGAACAGCTTTTTGCAGCAGGATTCATGATACAGCTTTTGTGTATCGTCCAAGGGCTGGAGACAGATGTGGCAAGTTTTCTTATTCATCATCACCCTCCAGTGGAACGACAGAGACCGCACCGATGCAGTCGCGGCAGCAGGCCAGCAGCAAGCCCATCCGGTCGCGCGGATTAAGCTTCCATGTTTGCTCGGCAATATCCAGCAGCCAGCCTTCAGGGATTAATCCGTCGAAAAACGGAAACAGCCGCTTGTCGTCGTAAGCTTCTGCACGTAGCGGAAGCGTCAAGCTGACAGCTGCCGCATCCGCCCGATCAAGATATTCAGGCGAATATGAAAACACATAGCTTTTGCTGTGCTCTTCGAGCGTACCGGCAAAACGGCCGGCCATAAAAATGCTAGCTCTCCTCATGTCCTGCCTCCATGCGATAAGCAACAGGTTCCAGGCGATGACCAAACAGCGCGAGCGCCTGATTAACCTTGTCCATACGTAACGAGTCCTTGCCTTGCTCCAGATCACGGATAAAGCGCAGGCCAACTCCCGCCCGGTCCGCCAGATCCTTCTGAGTTAATCCCATTGAGCGGCGACGGCTCTTAACAAACTTAATCAAAGGATCATTCATAATATCCCCTTTCGGGTATTCAAATTTAAAATCAGTTAATAACAATCCCTTTCGGGTATAGCAAGGCTAATTTCTATAATAATCGACCCCATCGGGTATAGATCACGTGCCCTCCATTTAAGCTTCCCACTGATTCAGGGCAATCTTTTAAAAAGTGCAGATAATGATACTCCTATGGAATTAAAACAAAAATCCAAGCGGAAGAAAGGAGCGAAGGTTTCCCGCAACAAAGCGGAAGGCGACCTGTCCGGCCATCTGGCTGACATTGAGCTACATCATCGAACGAATCAAAGATTCGCTCTACCAGCGGAATATCCGTGACCACAGGGAGGAGATGGACAATGAATAACATCCAGCTCAGCGGCACCATCGCCGACAGACCCGCCCGTTATGGCGGGGCCGCAATCCGGTTTTATTTAAGAGCCAGACATCCTCCTGTCGCTCAGGGTATTCCCCTGGGCATCGCTCAGGTTCCCGTCCGTCCGTTCGAAGCCTCTCCGGCACAAAGGGAAATCCTGCTGGGAAGAAAGCGTCGGAATGTACGTGTCGAGGCAGCGGGTCGATTAGAGCAGATTGTCTCCGAAGGCGGCGGCAAATGGAAGAATGGCCGCAACAACAGGTCGCAGGACAGCAAACTTGAAATGATCGTTAACTCGCAGGGATTGCTGCTGCAGAGGGGGAGATAATGTACTCGCCCAGAATTTACGAGAACCAGATTCCCAGCCTCTATCATGCTGCGCGAAATCTAGACGTGCCGATGACCCAGCTGGCGAATTCTTTTGTCTATTACGGGCTGGCTGCCGGAGATTATGGAACGGCCGCTTCTCATCTTTTGCCGCCTCCAAACAAGGTGCTGCCGGAAGGCGTTCTGCCGAAGATGCCCATTTTTAGTCACCACTATGATTCCGTGCGGGACTTTCTAATGGAGCCGCGATTTGTTGCTCCGAAAAACGCGACCTTTGAGCAACTCATCAATCTGACCCTGCAGGACATCCTTCACAGGACCCATCGCCGTGAAAAGGGTAAACAGGCATGAGCAAGTACGGAATCCGGTTCAAATAGATCATGTAAAACGAATATACATGCTTGTAAGTTGTATTAAATACAACTATCTTGTTGTTAATGAAGGTAGATAAGGCCAGTTTAAATTCCGTTGTTGATGCTCTTCAGGTGAAGGACTTGCTGGGCAATACGAGCGATAAGCGCGGAAAAATTGCCCGGATGCTTCGTTCCGGCGATCTGTTTCAGTTGCGCAGAGGACTTTACGCCACCCGACGTGATCTCAACCCGCTTTGTCTGGCTGCGGGTATGTACGGACCGTCGTACATCAGCTATGAAACCGCACTCTCGTATTACGGCCTTATTCCCGAAGCGGTTTATGAGATCACGTCTGCAACGCTGAAGCGGTCCGCTGAATTCCAGAATATCTTCGGACGGTTTCATTACCGCAGGGTTCCGGAAAGCGTTTATCCTGTCGGAATCGAACGGGTCACGGAATCCGGCCTCCCGTTTCTGATCGCTTCACCGACCAAAGCGGTTTGCGACCGGATCGCGCTGGAGCCGCGAATTCGATCGATGTCGGATGTGAAGCACTGGGCGGAACTGATGCGGCTGGATGAAGCAATTGAACTCGACCTTACTGTTCTTGCTGCCTGCGCTGAAAACTATCAGCGGCCTGCCGTACGGTTCCTTCGACGCACCGTGGAAAAATATGGAAGGATTCTGCCATGAATAAAGCCCTTGAAGATATGCTGCGCCCGTATAATCCCGTTACTCCGCTCGACTGGACTCATGCGATCCGGGAGGTGGTTCAGGAAATTGCTCTGCTCGGCTTATGGCGCAGCGGCTTTTTTGAAGAGGCCGCGTTTTACGGCGGAACCGC
>JBAWXO010000180.1:0-4709 GCA_037144035.1 Kiritimatiellales bacterium | reverse complement strand
GAAAAGAGGGTTTACTCGGATAGAGCTTTTAATCACCATTATTATCCTCAGTGTTTTGGCGGCGATCGCGATTCCCGGTTTTTCAAAATCAAAAACGAAAAACGATGCGGCCCAAGCGGTGACCTATCTCCGGGCCATCCGGCTCGCGGAGAAAATGCATTACGCAAAGACTGAGGCTTATGTGGCGTGCGGCGATTCCGACGCTGTCAAAGCCAATCTTGGGGTCGAGATCAGTAGTAGTGCGTACGGTTTTTCAGTCACTATTGGGAATGTTGATTCTAGCGTTGAAATTCTCCCCGCCACAGACCCTAAGACGTACGTACAGAAACCTGGTTTTACGGTGACGGCAACAGATGCGGCGGGTAACACGCTCACGCTCACTCAGGACGGTATTTGGGATGCGCCAGGGGGGGCTCTAACAGCCTATAAGCCGGCAGCTTGAAATTTTTTTTAGGCACAATCGGTAACTCGAGGTGAAAAATGTTTCGAAGAACTGTTTTAGGCGTTCTAGTCGTTTCAGCGTTCGTATGGGGCTCCGACGCTTTCGCCGGGAACGTGGAATTGTTCACGTACTATCCCACGCCTGATGGGCAGTACACAACTTCAAATAGCACGAGTTCGTCCACCTTTGCCACCACGGGGGGACAAAATGTCTACCTCGGGTACAGCCAAACGTCTGTTACGACGGATGCGGCACTGCCAGTTGGAAGTCAGGTTCTGCAGAGCGTGGGACCTTCTGCTACTTTCGATTCAGATTTGTTTTTAACGGGGACTATCGTTCAAGATGATTGGACGCCCGTCAACGCCGTTGGTGGCGCCAATCCAACTTTTCTGCATGCCTGGGTTAATTATGATGCTACTTATAATACCGCAGGTTATTTTCGTGATAAAAACGGGATTGTTTACTTAAAAGGTCTAGTAAAGTCGGGGGCAGTATCCACTGGTGTCACTGCCGGGGTTCCTGATGGCGCTATTTTCCAATTGCCGGTGGGATACAGACCCGAAAAGCAGCAGATACGTGTTGTTATGACAAATGCTAACGTGGAAGGCCGATGCGATATCGATACGAATGGATATGTCATAGCCATGGAAGGAAGTAGCAGCTGGTTTTCTTTAGACGGTGTTACGTTTAGGGCGAAGGGGTATTAAGGAATCAGGGCGACCCGCGGGTTGTTCGATAGTCTCGGTCATGGCTGGGTTTAAAGGTCGCCGGAATGCATGCTGTCACATTAATCCGGGTGGCTGGGATGAAGGCGTAGAAATATAATAATCAAATCTGGTTTTTTTGCTGACTCACAACATGTGATTCGAGGTGAGAAATGTTCCGAAAAGCTCTTTTAGGCGTTGCCGCTGTTTCTGCTTTTTTGATCGTCTCCGACGCTTTTGCCGGGAGATTGGAGCAGACCACTTACTATCCCGCGCCTGACGGACAGTATTCGACTTTAAATAGCACCGAACGAACTTGCCTTGCCACCTCATCAGCAACTGCTGCTATCGGAACGGTTAATGTCGGAATTGGAACAACGGCGCCAATAAATAAAGTTTGCACGGATACTGTCAACTGCGTTGTCGGCGGTACGGCTGTTGCCAATGTTGATTTAACGATCACGGGATCCATCCCTCAAGAGGCTTGGACCCTCGTCGGTAGCGGGGGTGCTGCTCCGGCTTTTCAGAACAACTGGACCAATTTTGATGCTTCAGCTACGACGTATGATACTGCAGGTTTCTTTCGCGATAAAAACGGGATTGTCCACTTAAAAGGTGTTGTGAAGGGGTTGGCGGATGTGGCCGTCTGGCCTGGAACGATCATATTTCGGCTTCCGGGGGGGTACACCCCCATGTCTCGAGAGGTGCACATTGTTCAGGTCGGTGATGACGCTACGATTGGTTCGGGGAATGAAATTTGCAGACTTGATATTGAGAGGAACGGAGGTGTGTGCATCGTCTTTACCAGGGCTGGGTATTACCGGTGGCTTTCTTTAGAGGGTATTACATTCAGGGCGAGCGGGTATTAATCGAGTGGGCTTCAGTCTCCGATTTTTAAAAGGTTAAAGAAAAAAGATGCAACTGCAAGCAGATTGGTTTTATTTATTCACAATTCGTGATTCGAGGTGGAAAATGTTCCGAAAAGTTCTTTTGGTCGTTGTATTCGTTTTCGCGTTCGCAGGAGCGGCTGACGTTTTTGCCGAGACTGTAGAATTAACGGCTTTCTATCCGACGCCCAATGTGAAGTACAAGAATTTAAATAGCACGAGCACCACCTGCTTTGCCACGACAGCGGGGAATGTTGGCTTCGGAACAACGGCGCCGCAGAACATTGTTATCAACGACACCGATCCCGTGAGCGGCGCCGCTACTCCCAACGCTGATTTAACGATCACGGGATCCATCCATCAAGAGGATTGGATCGTCGTCGGTAGCGGGGGTACCGCGCCAGGTTTTCAGAGTGGGTGGATAAATTTTGAAAACGCTTACAATGACGCTGCTTACTTTCGCGATAAAAGCGGTATCGTTCACTTGAAAGGTTTGGTGAGGGATGGCGCAAACGCGACTATTATATTTACGTTGCCGACGGGCTATAAACCTGAAAAACGTGAGTTGCATGTCGTTGCGACGGGGGATGATCCTCGTGCACAAGCAGGTCGATGTGATATTGCTGCTAACGGAGATGTAATTGCTCAAAGAAAAAGTCCTGCCGGCGTTTGGTTTTCTTTGGATGGTATTAAATTCAAAGCGAAAGGGTATTAAAGGATCAAGGCGTCAATGGGCGGGAATGAGGAGAGTTTGAATTTTCTTGGGTTGTAATTTGAGTTTATTGACATTCCCAAGATGCTTTTGTATGATACCGCAAATGGGACAGCAATCAGCGGCCATCCAGCACATTTCACGGCGCAAGACAACGCAAAATGCGTTTGTCTTTGCGCTTTTTTTGTCTAAATTCCCCTTTAATTAAACTAAACGAAGGAGCCATCTATGTCAGTTTTTATCGGACGGGATCGTAAGGCACGCAGGGCTTATGGTTTTGACGAGATCGCTTTAGTGCCCGGAGACAGGACCATCAACCCTGATGAAGTCGATATCAAAATGCCTCTGGGGAAGATGACGCTTGATATCCCGTTCTTGGCGTCGGCCATGGACGGGGTTGTGGACCCGGCCTTCGCGAAGGCGATGGGAAAGCTCGGGGGCCTCGCCGTGCTCAACCTGGAGGGGATCTATACCCGCTACGACGATTACAAAGCGATCCTGGAGGAAATTTCAAAGTCCACTCCAGAAAAAGCGACCCAGTTGGTGCAAAGACTTTATGTGAAGCCCATCAGCGAAAAATTGATCGCCAAACGTGTCAAGGAGATCAAAAAAGCCGGTGTGCTGTGCGCGGTGAGTGCGATCCCGCAGCGAGCTGAGAAATTCGGCAAGATCGCAGAGGAAGCCGGCGCGGATATTTTTGTGGTGCAATCTACGGTGACGACGGTGCGCCATATTTCCAAGGCGTATCAGGTCGTGGATTTCGGAAAACTTTGCAAGAAGATGAAGATCCCTGTGATCCTCGGCAATTGCGTGACCTACAAGGTCGCTCTGGAGCTCGCGGATACAGGAGCTGCCGGACTTCTTGTCGGTATCGGTCCCGGTTCGGCCTGCACGACCCGTGGCGTTCTCGGGATTGGCGTTCCTCAGGTGACTGCGATCGCGGATTGCGCGGCGGCACGTGAATATTATTACAAAAAGACCGGTAAATATATTTCGATCATCGCCGATGGCGGCATGTCCACGGGCGGCGATATTTGCAAATCCATTGCCAGCGGCGCAGACGGCGTCATGGTGGGTTCGGCTTTTGCTCGTGCGAAAGAAGCACCGGGCCGCGGATTCCATTGGGGCATGGCCACGCCTCACGCGAATCTTCCTCGCGGCACAAGAATTCATGTCGGCACGACCGGAACCCTGGAGGAGATCCTTCTGGGCCCCGCGCATTTGGATGACGGAACGCAGAATCTGGTGGGCGCTCTCCGCACTTCCATGGGGAATGTCGGCGCTGCGAGTATTCGCGAGATGCAACTGACCGAGATCGTGATCGCTCCGGCCATCAAGACAGAAGGCAAGCTCTTTCAAACCGCTCAAAAACTGGGAATGTGTAAATAGCGTAACGAGTACGGCGCAAGGCGTACGGCGTTTCGTTTCGCCGTACTCCGTACGCCTTACGCAGGACTTAAAACATGGAAGAAAATATAGTCGTCTTAGACTTTGGATCGCAGTACACGCAGCTGATCGCCCGCCGTGTGCGAGAGAACAAGGTTTTCTCGAAGGTGCTTCCCTTTAATGCGTCGCTTGAAAAAATTCTTGCCGAAAGGCCTACGGGCATCATCCTTTCCGGTTCTCCCGCCAATGTCTACGCCAAGAATTCACCGATCCCCGACAAGCGTCTGCTGCTTTGTGGGGTTCCGATCCTCGGTATTTGTTATGGCATGCAGGTGACGGCACACCTTTTTGGCGGCCGGGTTCACAAGTCTAATAAACGCGAGTATGGGTTCTCTGAACTTCACATCGATAAGCCCCAGAGCCCGCTTTTCAAGGGCCTGCCGAAGCATCTGACCTGTTGGATGAGCCACGGAGATAAGCTGGAGCGTCTTCCCGGAGGTTTTGAACGCCTGGCGCATACGGAAAACGCCCCCTTTGCGGCCATGGGTGATGTTAAGCGGAAGATTTATTGCATCCAG
>JBAWXO010000179.1:0-4727 GCA_037144035.1 Kiritimatiellales bacterium | reverse complement strand
GAAACCCGCAGCTGCACAGGCTTCAAGTGGGGAACCTTGCCGGCATGGGCAAACCAATCTTCAGGCGGATTCTTGAGCGGCATGCCCGCTTCGGCCGAACTCTATGAGCTTCCGATTACGATTACTAATTCCAGTCAGAGTTGGAGCGGCACAATCTCCATCACCGTGGTAGCCGCACCATCACTTCCATGGCATGAAACCCCGCAGCGTGTCAGCAAATCACTTTACTGTATCGCCTTCGGCAATAACTCTTTTGTGGCGGGATCCGACGACGGAAGCGTTTTTGTTTCCAGTGACGGCTCGGCTTGGACCGAATACTCGACCGGTCAGGCCGGGCCGGTCAAAGGGATCACTTTCGCAGGCGGTCAGTTTATTGCCTGCGGAGGAAATTCCGGCGAAACCGGTTTTGTTGTGACTTCACCGGACGGCATCACATGGACATCCGCCAGCCTGCCGCTCCTGCCCGGGACGCCAAGAAGCGTCTGCTTTGGACGTAACGTCGCCGTAGTGGTGGGTGACAACGGTCTGATTCTCTGCTCCACAAACAGCCAAAACTGGATGCTGGCCTCTCTCGGTAATTACTCGAACCTCCCGGCACTTTCTTCGATTACCTGCGGAGATGCCGGATTCATCGGCGTGGGAAATCTCTCCATGACCACCCCTGTCATGATCAGCTCCCCTGACGGGATTAATTGGAGCGGGTTTGAAAATTACACCCCCAATCTCCAGATGCACAATGCCATTCAAGGTACAGATGGAAAATATGTCGCCACCGGCAACAGCTGTGTCAGCATGACAACCAACGGAGTCACATGGACAGCCGGAGCCTTGAATGGCGTCTGGGCTTCGCTCTCCGCCGTCACGTTCGGAGAAAATCTTTTTGTTGCCGCCGGCATGCCGGGATGCCTGTTGGTTTCAAAAGACGGCCTGACCTGGGTTAATCAGCAAGTCATTTGTGCACCTCTCACCGGAATTGCGTTCGGTAACGGACGTTTCATCGCGACAAGCTACTTCGGAACTTTTCTGACCGTGGAATACCTCCCGGACAGTGATCGTGACGGGTTGTCTGACGGACTGGAGAAAAAACTTGGAACAGATCCCCTCGATGCCAAATCTATATTCCGTATCTTCAATCCGGCGGACACCCCTCGTCCGGCCAGCGGAATAAAAATCAAGTGGCCAAGTGCGGCGGGACGCATCTATGCAATCGACCGTTCCACAAATCTTATGCGGGGATTCATTTCTCTTCAACCCCACGTGGTAGGTTCTGCCGGAACAACAACCTTCACGGATACCAGCGCAACCAACGCCGGATCCTATTATTACAAGATACAAACACAACTGGAATAGGATGCGCAGTCCGCCCGACGGATTATCGGCCGAACTTGCGGTTCAGTTCGGTGAAACTGGTGAAAATCAATGTCGGACGTCCATGCGGGCAGGTGTAAGGCATTTCCGTCTTCGACAGATCCTCTACCAACCGTTCAATCGCCGTGGTCGAAAGCGTATCCTTCGCCTTGATCGAAGTGCGGCAGGCGGCTTGTGCCACCGTTTCGCGCAACGCCTCGCGCGTCGCTCTGGACGCCGCTCCGCTCTTTTCCAATGCTTGGGCGATGCCGCTCAGGATTACGAGCGGCGAACCGTTTTGCAGGTGAACTGGAAGCGCATCGACAATAAATGTGTCCTGCCCGAAGTCAGAAATTCCAAACCCCATTTCATCAAGCACCGGCAGCTGGCGGCGTAGCGCGTCGGCATCCGCAGGCATCAGCTCGATCGTCTCGGGCGTCAGCAGTCCCTGCCGCGACGGTTTACCTGCGGTCAGGTCGTGCATAAATTTTTCGAACAACACCCGCTCGTGCGCCGCCTGCGGATCAATCAGCACGATACCCTCTTCCGTTTCCAGCACCGCATAAAGTCCGCCCGCCTGGCCCAGCACACGGCACCACTTCCAAGGGGAAGATTGCCGATTGCCGATTGCCGATTGGGGATTTGGATTAGGAGATTGGGAACAGCGTCCCGAATCTGATGTGACAAGATTCTCTTCCCCCGCTACCTGTTCAAATTCGTGTTGCTTTTCGACGCGCGGCGCAGGGCGCGGCGTGTCGAACTTAAATACCGGCGCAAGCCGTTCGGCTTCTGGCGCTTCCAGCGCCAGCGCCTTCTGCACGGCGGAAATCACCGCGTCGCGCACGGCGTTGGGATGGCGGAAGCGCACTTCCTTTTTTGCCGGATGCACATTCACATCCACCAGCGCGGGCGGTGATGCGATGAAAAGAAAGGCCGACGGATAGCGTCCGCGAGCCAGCACCGCGTGATAAGCTTCGTTCAGCGCGTGATAGATCACCGGCGCGGAGGCCGGGCGTCCATTGATAAACACATATTGATCGGAGCGGTCCGAGCGTCCCGTCTGCGGCAGTCCCGCAAAACCGGAAATCTTGACGCCGTCCGCCGAGAGATCGAGTTTACGCAGATGGCTCAGAAACGACGGGCTGTACAGCGCGGTAATGCGGTCAGCCAATGTGGAGCCGCCCGGCAGATTATAAACCTCGCGTCCGTCGGAAGTGAACGTCAGCCCCGTTTCGGGATGCGCCAGCGCATAGACCGCGAAAAGCTGGCGGATCTGCGCCAGTTCGGTTGCTTCGGTGCGCAGGAATTTGCGCCGCGCCGGCACGTTGAAAAACAGATTGCGAATTTCTATGCACGTGCCGGGCGGACAACCCGCATCGAGCACGTCCTGCATCTTTCCGCCACTGATTTGAATCTGCGTACCGCTCAGTTCCTCGGCAGGTCGCGTGATCAGCGTAAAGCGCGACACGGCGGCGATGGACGAAAGCGCCTCGCCGCGAAAGCCGAGCGTGGAGATCGCCTCGACCTGTTCCGCCGTGCGGATTTTACTGGTGGCATGGCGCTCAATCGAGAGCAATGCGTCGTCGCGGTTCATGCCGGAGCCGTTATCGGAAACCGCAATCAGCTGCATTCCGCCCTGCACCACTTCGACATCGACTTGTGTTGCGCCGGCATCGATCGCGTTTTCGACCAGCTCCTTCATCACCGAAGCGGGCCGCTCAATCACCTCTCCCGCCGCGATCTTGTTGATCACATGATCCGGAAGCATCTGGATGTGCTGATTCATCGGCGGGACATTACCTGCTTTGTCCAAGGTTTGGAAAAAAATTCACTGCGGAATACATGGCGAGCCCATCGAGCTCCCGTGACCACAAAAAATCCGCCCCGGACTTTAGGGGCGGATTGCCAAAAGAAAATAAATTAGGGATTAATCATCCATCTCTTCTTTTGATTTCAGCTTATTGCGGCGAAACAGCCACGCTCCCATTCCGCCGAGACCAAACAGAAGGAAGGTCGCCGGTTCAGGGATGGCGGCCGGTGTAATGATCGTTGTGTTAGCGATTGTTTCATAAGCATAACGGGTCAACGTCACGGATTTTTCTGCTTCGGTCGAAACAAACTCAAATTCGGCCCACCCGTAATAATAAGAGGCGTAACTCCTGTACCGCAAGCCGACATAACCGGTGGAATTTTTCCAACCGTTCGGATCAGTAGTAGCACCGAAGAAAGAAGTCTCACCCATCAGCATGCCGGTTCCTGCCCATATTGCCTGAGCTTTGACATCCGTTCCGCCAGCCAATAGTGCCTGAAAACCATTCGCCATAGCTATCTGTGAATATTGATTCGGGCTAGCACCGCCGAATGTAGTTGATACGACAAAATCAGCGGGATAATTAAACAAATCTATATAAAAAGTAAAGTGATCTTTTTCGGCACCAGTCATGGAAAAATCGATACTCTTCTCGTCTCCCACGGCAGATGTTATATCCACAATATCATTCGTTATAATGTTCGCACTTACACTGCCAGCAATCAGCATCAACGTTATAATCCATCTTGTCTTCATCATTTTGCCTTTCGTTTGCGCCCGTAACGGTTTGTGAAACATCCGTACAGATTGCCCGCACTTTATGCCCCCCCCCCAAGGAAGTCGAGGTTTCCGTGTGTGGAGTTTTTCCTGTCTTCCGCGTAGTCGACATATTTAGGGGCGCCATATAAACTAGCGCTTTCGCCGTGTTCGGATCCAAATATTGGAAAATTATTTGGCGAGGAGCTGTTTGACGGCGGCTTCGGTGAGGAAGCCGGTCGGGCCGGCGGCTTTTTTAATCGCCGCAACAGTTTCCTCGGCGGTAGCTCCCAGATGGTGTTGCCTGTAGAGCGCGTCGATGTGTGAAACGTAGGCGGTGGCCACAGAGGTGCCCTGCGCGCCGCCCGCAGAACCGGGCGCGACGAGGTCGACAAAGTCACCGCGATTGGAATAGTCGGCCAGCTTATCTCCATTCGAAGCGGCGATGCCGATAACTCCGGAATAGGCCGCCGGGTACATGGGTTTGCCGGTATTTGCGTTGCCGACGGCAGCATAGACGGAGTGGCCTTGGTTGATCGCGTATTGCACGGCAGCTTCAATAAATTTACTGGGCGTTTCAGAACCCCAGCTGAGGCTGATGGGGCCGGAACTTTTCTGCACAGCGTACGTCATGGCGTTCATGAGAGTGAACGCATCCGAGTAACCGTCGTCGGCAAAGGCCTTCACGGCGATGACCGGCACTCCTTCGCCAACCGAAGTCGCATACGGATCGACCAGTCCGGCGGCAAGCCGCGCCATGAGGGTGCCGTGGCCGACGGAGTCGGTGGTGAGCTGTGTGCCGGGATGGGTGGCA
>JBAWXO010000178.1:0-4756 GCA_037144035.1 Kiritimatiellales bacterium | reverse complement strand
GGCATCTATAACTATTACCCCTGGAATAAAGGGAATTTTGCTAGGCGGTGGATTTTTACGGGGAAATAAATCCATTCCGTACTCATCGGTTGTCGCGGTTCAAATGAAAAAAGCAGGCATGACTGCGGGATATTTACAATTGACGCTGATGGGTGGGTCGGAAGCCAAGGGCGGAGTATTTCAAGCCGCTACAGACGAAAACACAATCATGTTTCACGCGATGGGTGGAAATAACGAGAAGTTTGCTGAAGCTAAAAGCATCATAGAAGAGAGAATCATGACATCAAAGTCTACAGTGGTTCATCAGAGAAGTGACGCAGATGAATTGGCAAAATTTTCTGAACTCAAAGATAAGGGTGTTATTAGTGAAGCTGAGTTTGACCAAAAGAAAAAACAACTGCTTGGGTTGTAGTCTGCGCAACTGAAGCCGAGTGCCATTTCTAACTCTTGGTGTCTTGGCGGCCCAAAGGTTCCAACCATCGGAAAAAGAAAAGCCCCGCTCGAGTGAGCGGGGCTTTTTGTGTTTCTTGTGGTGATTATCCCACCGCAATGTTCACCAACCGTCCGGGGACGATGATGACTTTTTTGATCGTTTTACCTTCAGACCATTTGATGACCGCTTCGTCGGTCACGGCGAGTTTTTCGATCTCTTCTTTGGTCGCGGTCGATGGCACGGTGATTTGTCCGCGGACTTTACCGTTCACCTGCAAGGCCATTTGAATTTCGTCGCGGTGCAATGCGGCTTCGACGACTTCCGGCCATTTAGCCGCCAGAATTCCGCCGGTATGGCCGAGTTCTTTCCAGAGTTCTTCGGCGATATGCGGCGCGAAGGGCGAGATCAGCACGATCACTTTTTCGATGGCGTCGCGGAAGACGGCTTTGGCCTGGTCTGAACTGGCGGCGTCGACTTTGATTTCGTCGATGGCGTTCATCAGTTCCATGATGGTCGAGATGGCCGTATGGAAATGGAACGCGCCGTCGAGGTCGTGCGTGATTTTCTTCACCGACTCGTTCAGCTTGCGGTAGAGATCGCGCTCTGGCTTGTCCATTTTTCCAAGGTCTGGAACCAGTGATTTCGCGGCGACCAGCAGATCGCGGTGCTGCCAGACGCGGCGCCAGATGCGTCCGAGGAAGCGGTAAGAACCTTCGACGGCGCTGTCATTCCACTCGGCTTCTTTTTCCGGCGGGCCGATGAAGAGCGTGTAGAGGCGGACGGTGTCGGCGCCGTAGTTTTCGATCAGTTCGTTCGGGCTGACGACGTTGCCTTTGGATTTGCTCATTTTGTAGAGCTTGCCGTCATTGTCGCTCTTCTTGCAGATCATCCCTTGCGTGAAAAGTTTGGCAAACGGTTCGTCGAAGCCGATCAGTCCGAGGTCGTGGATGACCTTGGTGAAGAAGCGGGCGTAGAGCAGATGCAGAATGGCGTGCTCGATGCCGCCGATGTACTGGTCGACCGGCAGCCAGTTATTAGCGGCTTTGGTGTCAATCGCCTGTGTGCTGTCTTTGGCGTTGAGGTAGCGCAGGAAGTACCAGCTTGAATCGACGAACGTGTCCATGGTGTCGGACTCGCGCCGCGCCGGTTCGCCGCACTTCGGGCAGGTGCAATTCATGAACGCATCCGAGCCTTTAAGCGGCGATTCGCCGGTCGGCTTGAACTCGACGTCGGTCGGCAGAAGAACCGGCAGTTCATCGTCGTTGACCGGAACCATACCGCAGCGGTCGCAATAGACGATCGGAATCGGTGCGCCCCAGTAGCGCTGGCGTGAAATCAGCCAGTCGCGCAGGCGGAAATTGATCGTGCCTTTGCCGAAGCCTTTTTGCTCGGCGTACTTGATCATCGCGCCGATCGCCTCGCGGTTCGGCAGGCCGGTGAATTCAGCGGAGTCGCAGCAGACGCCGTCCTCGGTGTAGGCGTCGTCCATGTCGGCGAGGACGAGCGAGCCTTTCGGATTCTGGATCGAAAGCTTGATCGGCAGGTTGTACTTCTTGGCGAAAGCCCAGTCGCGGGTGTCGTGTGCCGGTACGGCCATCACCGCGCCGGTGCCGTACATCAGGACGTAGTCGCCAACCCACAGCGGAACTTTTTCTCCGGTGAACGGATTAACGACATGGCGCCCGGTGAAGACGCCTTTCTTTTCGAGCACGTCGGATTCGCGGTCGAGGTTGGTCAGCTTGGCGCTGTCGGCGACAAACTTCAGCACTTCCTGTTCCTGCGGCAGACCGGCGATCATCTCTTTGAGATTCACGTATTCCGGCGCCAGCACCATGTAGGTGCAGCCGTAAATGGTGTCCACGCGGGTGGTGAAGCAGGAAACTTTGTTCGAGCTGTCGGCCTTGCCGTCGGCGCGCGGAACGAGCGCGAAATCAATTTCCGATCCTTCGGAGCGGCCGATCCAGTTGCGCTGCATCGTCTTTACGCGATCCGGCCAGCCTTCGAGCGTGTCGAGATCGTCGAGCAGGCGCTGGGCGTAGTCTGTGATTTTGAAAAACCACTGTTTGAGCGCCTTCTGCACCACGGTGGAATCGCACCGGTCGCACAGGCCGTCGACGACCTGCTCGTTGGCCAGCACCGTCGCGCAGTCCGGGCACCAGTTGACGTTGCTCTTCTTCTTATACGCCAGCCCGCGGTTGAACATCTGGATGAAAAGCCACTGCGTCCATTTGTAATATTCCGGCTCGCAGGAGGTGACTTCCTTGTCCCAGTCGTAGCAGCAGCCCCAGGCGGCGAGCTGTTCCTTCATCACGACGATATTCTTGAGCGTGCTTTCGCGCGGCGGCGTACCGGTTTTGATCGCGGCGTTTTCGGCGGGCAGGCCGAACGCGTCCCAGCCCATCGGTGAGAGCACATTGAAGCCGCGCATTTTTTTGTAGCGGACGACGGCGTCGCCGATGATGTAGTTGCGGCCGTGGCCGACGTGCAGTTTGCCGGACGGATAGGGGAACATCATCAGGCAGTAATACTTCTGCGCCGTCTTCGACAGATCGGTCTTGAACAGGCCGTGCTCGTTCCAGTGCGCCTGCCACTTCGGTTCAATTTCTGAAAATGGGTATTTCTCGTTCATTTCTTCGCGTTCCTTTCGCCGGGTGGGGTCACCCGGCCTACAGCGCGATGAATCTGTAGGCCCGATGCCTCATCGGGCGGTCTTTCGTTTAAACCGCAACAGACTACGGATTCCGGCGGATTTTCCAAGCATTGGAAACAATTTTTCCAACCACTGGAAGATTTTCACCACGGAGGCCGCAGAGGGCACGGAGGGTTCCAAGCGTTGGAAAATGAAATTATCGGATTGCGGCACTTACTGAACCGTTTTGTCCATGAAGTATGGCAAATCAAGTTTTGATAATGGCAAAATATTTGGCAGGTCGACTTCATTTCGGGTACCTGACTCCAGATATACATTGAAAATCCGGTTTATAAGACCGAATTTTCAAGGTGGCGCGGGGTACAACTACTTGATGTGCTACGGGTTGTTTCAATTCGTGTAAATTGACAACATTACTTTGCAATTTTCCCCGACCGCATCACGGCACCATGGCGCGTTGCATGACTTTGATGAGTTCATTGTCGTTTTCGTCGAGGTAGGGCGTGAGGTCGAGGTTGGCGGGAACTTTGGTGATTTGTTCGGAGTCGGCCTGTTTGATCCACTGCTGCATGAAGCGGTCGTACTCGCGCCATTCGAGTCCGGCGGCGCGGACCGCCGCTTCTTCGGCGCGCAGGGCGATCTGGTGGGCGTGCTGGTAATGCAGGTTCCAGGTGTCGATCAGCGCCTTTTCGGTAGCTTCGTGAAGGATCAGAAACCGGTCAACGTCGTGGTGATGGCCTGCTTTATCCTGGTAGGTTTTCTGCAGATGGCGGTCGATATAGATTTTGGAGCGGTCAACGCTATAGCCGGCGAGGTAGGGAATATCGTGGTCGCGGTCGAGATGGACGCGTTTGAGAATTTCACCGACCGACTTGATCAGCATTTTTGAACTGACCAGACCGTCATTGGTATTGGCGTGTTTGTGGTGGCCGCTCATAGGTTTCTCCCTGTTCAGGTTTCTGACCGGAGCCTACAGAACTCCATCCGGATTTCCAACCCTGCCTGAGTGTGATACTTCGCCTCTTCACGGAAGTGCGTCTTTAGGCTGAAAAACAGCTGGTGGTCGTTTCCTTCAAAGCTCTCAAACAAGAAAGGAAAACTGATGACCACCAGCTCGTTGACCCCTGCCCAAGGAATTCGCGGAGACAAAAACCCAAAGACACCCCGAACGAAGGATCGCGTTCCTTGCGGGTACGCTTGCGGAAAAAACGGAACACAAGGAGACACAACGGGACAACCCCCCGGGGGTGGTACTTAACGATTCAAACGCCGCAACCCACCCCGGCCTCTGGCCACCCCTCCGGCGGAGGGGATTTTAAAAAAGCTCCCCTTCTCCATAGGTGGCCTCGGGCCGAGGCACCACAATCGTTAAAATGCTATTAGGAAAAGCGGCGATACGGGTCGCCTTTATCGCCGCACGGTGCTGCGCACAATTTCCCTCAGGAGGTGGAACGCGATCGCCGAGCGCGTTTCCTCCTGCGGCGGACAAGCAAAGCCTGCCCAAGGAATTTGCGGATACAAATACCCAAAGACGCACCGAACGAAGGATCGTGGTTTTGCGGGTACGCGCGGAACAAACGGAACACAACGAGACACACCCCCCGGGGTGTCCCGTTAGGAAAAGCGGCGATACGGAATACCTTTTATCGCCGCACTCCACGGTGCTGCGCACA
>JBAWXO010000177.1:0-4785 GCA_037144035.1 Kiritimatiellales bacterium | reverse complement strand
CACGGCCACACGGAAGACGGCGAACAGCGGACCGAGCAGTCCCCAGGTGGCGGCGATGCTGTCCACGCCGGTCTGCGGCGTGGAGGTGAGAAACGAAATGGCCGCACCTTTGGTCGCGCCGTGGCGCCGCAGTGAAGCGGTAACGGGAATTACGCTGCACGAACAGAGCGGAATCGGTACGCCGAGCAGCGAGGCCTTGACGATCTGCTTGAACCCGCGTTTGCCAAGATGCTTTTCGATGAATGAAACCGGAACAAAAGCACTGAGCACGCCCGCCACGAAAAATCCGAGCAGGAGATAGGGAGCCATAATTGCCATGACATCCCACGACTTGATGACTATGCTGACCGCAGCTTCCATAGAAACACCTTTTTTGACGAACTTGACGCAGGTCAAGGTTCACTTTCTGGAAACGATTATAGTTCCGGGCATTGATTACAGGAACCCAAAAACAGGAAGGAATGATTATGAGTATGTTTTGTTATCAGTGTAAACAGACTGTCAAATGCACCGGATGCACCACCTTTGGCGTATGCGGCAAAGATCCCGATACCGCAACGCTTCAGGATCTGCTGGTTGAAGTGTGCAAGCAGATTGCCGTCGCGGCGAAAGGTAAAGCGAACCGCGCCGCCGATCTTTACGTGATGGAAGGGCTTTTCACCACCGTCACTAACGTCAACTTTGACGCCGAAGATATCGCGGGTGTCATTCGCCGCGGCGCAGACGTCCTCAAGGAACTCGGCGCAACCGCGACCATCGACTTCAATGCGAACCTCAGCGGCCTGATCAAGCAGGGCGAAGCGGTCGGGGTTGTCAGCCGTAAACAAAAGTTCGGCGACGACATTGCCGGTCTGTTGGATCTGGTGCTGTTCGGCCTCAAAGGCACGGCGGCTTACGCCGATCACGCCTATGTCCTCGGCAAAGAAGATCCGGCGGTTTTCGCCTTCTTCCACGAAGCGCTGGCGACTCTCAAAAATGGTCCGGCGACGGTGGATGTGCTTTTGCCGCTGGCTCTAAAGGTCGGCGAAGTCAACCTGACCGTCATGGGCCTGCTCGACGCGGCCAACACCGAAACCTACGGCCATCCCGTTCCGACGCCGGTGAACATCAAGGCCATCAAAGGCAAAGCGATCCTCGTTTCGGGTCACGATCTGAAAGACCTCGACCTGCTTCTCAAGCAGACCGAAGGCAAAGGCATCAACATTTACACCCACGGCGAAATGCTCCCGTGCCACGGCTACCCGCAGCTCAAGAAATACAAACACCTCGTCGGCAACTATGGCGGCGCGTGGCAGGATCAGCAGAAGGAATTCGAAGCGTTCCCCGGTGCCATCCTGATGACGACCAACTGCATCCAGAGGCCGAAGGAAAACTATAAAGCCCGCATCTTCACCTGTGGTCTTGTCCAGTGGCCCGGCGTACAGCACATCAGCGACGGAAACTTCGCGCCGGTCATCAAAGCCGCGCTCGAAGCCCCCGGCTTCACCTCGACCGAACCGGAAAAAACCATTCTGGTCGGCTTTGGCCATAACGCCGTGCTCGGTGTCGCTCCGGCGGTGATTGATGCCGTCAAGAGCGGAACGCTCAAGCACTTCTTCCTGATCGGCGGTTGCGACGGTGCCAAGAGCGGACGCAACTATTACACCGAATTTGCTGAGGCTGTGCCGAAAGACTGTGTGATCCTCACGCTCGCCTGCGGCAAATACCGCTTCAACAAACTCGACTTCGGCGCGATCGGCGGCATTCCGCGTCTGCTCGACATCGGACAGTGCAACGACGCTTATTCCGCGATTCAGATCGCCGTCGCGCTGGCCGGAGCCTTCGGTTGTGGCGTCAACGACCTGCCGCTCTCGATGATCCTGTCGTGGTACGAACAAAAAGCCGTTTGCATTCTGCTGACGCTCCTGCACCTCGGCATCAAGAACATCAAACTCGGCCCGAGCCTGCCTGCGTTCGTAACGCCTGCCGTGCTGAATGTGCTGGTTGAAAAATTCAACATCGCACCAGTCACCACGGTGGAGGCCGATCTGAAACAGTGTCTGGCGAAGTAGAAGATGCGCAACAAACCCCGCTGAGCGCCCCGGAACCCCGGGGCGCTCTTTTTGTTTCCAACCATTGGAAGAAAATCGCCACGAAAAACACAAAAATTCCAAAGCTTGGAAAAAAGAAACGAGGCCATATCCGTATTTTAAAAAATGTGAAGCGTCCGGGTTCTGAAATCTCCAGCTTTTGCTTTTGTGCCTTTTTGTGTTTTTTGTGGCCATAAATCCAGATGCCGAGCCTTGAAGACGCGGCGGAGGCAGGATAGCGTTCAGGCCGCTTGAACAAACCACTTCCAGAATTGTTAGCTCCCGCCGGAACGCCTGAATCGGCGTGGGCCGGGCTGGCGTACGGCGCGGACGCCATCTACGCCGGACTGCCGCGCTTTTCGGCCCGCGCCGAGGCCGGTAACTTTTCCGCCGAAGCGCTTGATGAACTGATCGGCTACGCGCACCACCTTGGCCGCCGCGTTTACATCACCTTCAACACGCTTGTTCAACAGTACGAACTCAACGAGGCGCTCGAAACGCTGGCGCTCATCCGCGACCTGAGCGCCGACGGCGTGATCGTGCAGGACATGGGCGTTGTCCGGCTGATGCAGAAAAACTTTTCGCAGCTCCGCCTGCATGCCAGCACGCAACTCGCTGTCCATAATCTGGAAGGGGCGAAGCAGCTTGCATTGCTTGGCTTCAAACGGGTGGTGCTGGCGCGTGAGCTCAGCCTGAAAGAGATCGCGCACATCAGCCGCAACTGCGGGATCGAAACGGAAACCTTTATTCACGGCGCGCTCTGCTATTCCTACAGCGGACTCTGTCTTTTCTCCTCGCACCTGATGGGCCGCAGCGGCAACCGCGGACGCTGCGCCTACTGCTGCCGTCAGTTCTTCCGCGGCGGCGGAAAAGAAACTCTGGCGTTTTCGATGAAAGATTTTTCGGCGGCCGAACATCTGCCGGAAATTCTCGCCGCCGGAGTCGCCTCGCTCAAAATCGAAGGCCGCATGAAGAGTCCGCTCTATGTCGCCGCCGTCACCGACTTTTACCGCAAGGCGCTCACCGGAGATGTTGCGGACTCCGAACAGCGGCTGTCTGACATCCAGACTATTTTCGGGCGGCCCGCCACCGATCTGTATTTAGATGTTCCGGACACCGAGCCGATTGATCCGGTCAATGCCGGACACCACGGCGCGCTGATTGGCGCCGTCAAAGAAATCCGGCGCGGCTGGCTGATTTTGCACAGCAACCGCGCACTGATGAAATTCGACGGACTGAAAGTGGAAACGCATGGCGACACCTTTGCTTACGGTTTCGCCGCGCACGATATCCGGCTGGACTCCGATCCGGAAAGCAAACGCTGCTTTGAACTTCCGGCGGATGCGGAGATCGCGATCAAACTGCCGCCGGATCATCCGCAGCTCACGCCCGGCGCGCCGGTTTACTGCTCTTATTCGCAGGCGGTGAGGCAGCGCTACGATTTCACCGCGCCGCGCCCCGGACAGTTCCGTCAGCGGAAGCCGGTTAACATTCATGTTTTCCAGAGTTTGGAAAGAACAGTGCTGACTGCCTCGTCCGGCGCGGTGAAGGCAGAGGTTGTTTTGCCCGGCCCGTTCGAGCCGGCGCGTCAACCGGAAAAATCGTCCGCCGCCATTCAGCAGTGTTTTGAAAAACTGGGCGACACCGACTGTAAACTTGGCGAGCTGACACTCGAAGGCCCGGCGGTTTTTATTCCGGTCTCCGTTTTGAACGACGCCCGCCGCCGGTTGATCGCGGAGTTTTCCAACGCCTGGAAGCAACTGCGTTGCGGCACAGAATTTTCTTCCGAACGTTGGAAGAAAACGGAATCGAATGGTGTTTTCTGGTCGGTGAAATCTCGAAGCTTCCAAACACTGGAAGACATTGATGAGTTTGTGCTGGAGATTGATCCGTCCAGACCGGAAGAAATTAAAAAGGCGCTCGCCGCACTGCCTCCGGACAAACTGCGGCTGGCGCTGCCGGTGATTATTCGCGAAGAGGATGTCACCGCATTTCGCGAACTGATTGAACGCTTTTCCGAACACCGGAAATGGGAGGCGGCCAATATCGGCGGACTCAATCTGCTCCAAGGCAAAGAAGACATCACTGCCGACTGGCCGCTTTACACGGTCAACACGCAGGCGGCGTTGCAATGGAGAGCGCAGGGCGGTCAGCAGTTTGTTTTGTCGCCGGAAGACGACGCAAAAAATCTTTTTGCGCTGATCGGACAGCTTGGCGACGCGGCGGTCGTTCCAGTTTATCAGCATACGCCGCTGATGATTTCCGCCACCCGCCCGGCGGCGGACGGCTCAGAACTCACCGATAGCTCGCAACGGAAGTTCCGCGTCGAACAGACCGGACAGCAGTTTGCGTTTCTCAACGAAACACCGTTTTCGCTGACCGGTCATCTGGATGAACTGAAAGCCAAAGGCGCGCGCCGCTTCCGTATCGATTTATCTTATGGCGTTGATTCGCCCGCCGAAGCCGCCGACCTCGTCCGCCGTATCACTTCTAGTCTCGCGGTTCCCGGTCACGCCGGGAACTTTGCCCGCGGGCTTCAATAGCGCACGGGAATATTTTCACAGAAGCAACAAAGGACAACGAAGGTTATTCAAAAAATCTGGGAAATAAAGGCTTTCCCCGCATCCGGTTCTTCCTTGGGGTTCCTTCGCTGTTGCTTCTGTTGAAAATATTGTTCAGATTAATTCCGTATGACAGATGTCAAGCAGGTGCAGGT
>JBAWXO010000176.1:0-4827 GCA_037144035.1 Kiritimatiellales bacterium | reverse complement strand
TCTGGACCTCTACCGCCGTTATTTCCGGATTGAACAGCCGCAGTTCCATTCCTTTTTCAGTCCACTGCGTTGCCGTTACGATCGCGTCTCCGTCCACCTGCATAAACCCGGCAAGGGGCAACAGTTTATTCTCATTGCGACCGATCGCCAGATCCGCAGATTGCAACTGCACATGGCGCAGTCCGGCGGCCAACCGCTGCCCTTCCCGGCACAATGCAACACGAACGGGTTCACCCGGCAATGGACGGATACGGTAATCAAATACCAGCCCCTGGTTCAGCATCTGCCCTTCCGGCTCCCCGCAGGTCAACACGGTCCGGCCTGTACTTCGAAAGAGTGTCAGCGCGATCGCCCGATCTTCGGTATCGCGCACCGCCGATTCCAGCAGACCCTTGCTGATCACCGCCAGCCCGCGTTGACCGACCTGCACGGCGGTCCAACTCTGTTGCGGCTTGGTTTCCACTTCCAGTTCTTTATAGAGATGCCGGTCCGCACGCAACCCGATCGCGCGTTCGACCACATCAAACGGACTGTCGGCCAGATAGGTCTGCGCGGCGACACAGCCGCTTGGAAAAAGCATGCGCACACGGTGATCCTTGGCCGGATTTACAATCCGGGTCTGTACTTCGATACTTTCCGACTCCGGACGCAGCGACACAAGACTGTCCACAACCATTTCCGAAAAACTCTCCGCGCGACTCATGGCCTTGAAATCGAACGCCGCCGGCACGCGCATCACCGTGCGAATGCGGAACGTGGTCAGATACGGCCCGTTGTGCACCAGCGCGATATCGGCTGCACAGGCGGTGGAGACAAAGGTCTGATCATTCACCGCCATGCCGTGATACCAGCCGTCGCCGATATCCGCCGTATCTTCCACGGTCATCAGGTGCTCATAGACTTCGCCGGTACGGCGATCTGTCAATTTGAGTGTTCCGTTGGATTGAACCTCCACCCGCAGATTGTGGTTCTGCATCGCGTTGGCCGCAACCGCCAGCCCCTTATGCTCAGCGTGACGGGTGCGTTCCGCCCTGCGGGCGCCTTGGTTCTGGCAAACTTCTCCGGCGTGAACCTTGAGTGCGGCATAACCGCATGCCGGAATTTCGAGCGGCAGAGAAACCCTCACCGCGGTCGATTTCCACTTGACCGGAAAGAGCACGGGGCTGATCCGTGTATTGACTTGATCCGGAGACTGACCCAGGCGCTGATAGGCAATCTCTTTGCCGTCCGGGCCGAAAATGCGAAAGGAGGGTTTGAGTTCATATCCAAAAAACTCTGCGAAGTTCGGCCAGTCCACCGGGATCTGCAAGGCCAGCTCAACGGTGCCGTTGAACGGCTGCACATCGGGATTGAAAACCGCTACGCGCAGTTCTTTTTCTCCGATTTCTCCTTTTATATTCGCCGCGAGTCGGGCGGTCGCTTCAAGGGTAAGCCGCTCCCCGATCTGCTCGCATTGGCTGAAGCGGAATTTCATATCCTCATGTACGCGGTCAATTGAGCAGCCGCAGATGGAGTCATGCGGATGATTCTTCAGTAGCCATTTCCAGGCGACATTCAAAAAGCCCTGCGGATATTCCGCGCCCGTGCTCTGCGCGGCGAAGAGACTGTACGGCTCAGCCCAGCGGGTAAGCAGCGTCTCGCAGTTCGCATTGCGCTGTTTGATCCAGACCCGGCTGGATAGCACTCCCGGGATCAGTTCTGCGGTGTCGACACACCCTTCTTTTTCGCGGCTGGGTTCGCGCAGCTCTCCTGCGCGCCGCTCCGTAATCCGGTCACGCTGGGTCAGCACAGCGGCCATATAGCAGTCGAGATCAACGTGTTCCACTTCACCCGCCTCAATCTTTTCCCGTACCAGCGCATAGACCTGCGGATCAAATTCCAGATGATCACCACCATCGAACAGCAGCAACGCATCCACCCCGGTGCAATTCGCCTCATGCGCGATATATTTTTTGAGCAGTTCCCGCTTCTCCGCCTCATCATACGGTTTGTTCTGTTTAGCCTCACGAACCCGCAGGCAGAAATCGCCGTATCCTTCGCCGCCCCAGCGGTAAGCGACCAGTTCAGAGCCGTCAGCCCCTTCCCAGATAAAATGACGATTATCGTACAGATTCACCCCGCGCCAGAGCATGGCACTGTGGATCCCGAAGCCTTTAAATATCTGCGGCAACTGCGAGTTGTGTCCAAATTGGTCGCAGATAAAGCCGACATTCGACGGTGCTCCGCCGTGCGCCCGCGCAACCTCTCGTCCAAGACGAAGATTACGGATCAAGGACTCTCCGGACACCAGAAACTCGTCCGGCTGAAGATACCATGGACCCAGCTGGACGTCCCCTGCCTGCACCCTGCGGTTGAACTCCGCCCGCTTTTCCGGACGAATTTCCAGATAGTCCTCTGCCAGGATCGCCTGCCCATCGGCACAAAACGGACCGGAAAGCTCACCGGACTCCATCGCATGCAGAGTTTTATCCAGCAGTCGAACCAACCGATAGCGGTAATCCTGAAACGGCTGATACCATTCCCGATCCCAATGTGAACTCAAGATATAATAAATCGGTCGTTTTTTCATCTGGCCCTTTCGTCTTTGGTTGTCGACGCCTAACTTATTTATGGCTTCCAAATATCAATGCTGTCAATCCTGACAACGTTGCCGGTTTCATTCGATCCGTTTTGTGCCGGAAACAGCAAAAGAGACCGGACGTTGCCGGTCCAGTTGGTATTGCTGCGCAAATCGAATTCCACATATTGGTACGCATTCGTATTGGCCGCAATTCCATTCAGGGGCACGGTCTTGTTGATGTCAAAATTCAGGTCTCCATCCCTTGTCCACTTTAAGATGATATCTCCACTGACCTGACTGCTATTGAGCGTCACCCCGATAAACTTGTACGTACCCGCATCCAAAACGGCGAAGTCATGCCGGATGAACGGATCATTGTCCGTTGCTGTGACCTTCAGCGCACTGGATTCCGCGGCAACCGTGCAGTTATAGTTCGTTGCGGCATACCAGCCGTCGGTACTGCCGGTAAACGTATACCGCGCATATTCTTGAGCCGGCGCGACCGGACGCATAATCACAATGCTGTCGATGGCAACGACATTGCCGGTTTCGTTTGTTGAACTGTTTATGGCCGGGGCAAGCAAAAGGGATACGATGTTATCTTTCCAATAAGGGTTGTTGCTCAAATCAAATTCCACATATTGATAGCCCTCACCTGTTGTAATCGCATGGGTGCGTGTAACGGTCTTGCTGGCATCAAATGATCCGTCTTTGTTGGTTTTCCATTTCAATACGACATCGCCGGCAATCTGACTGCTTCTCAAGAACAGGCCGATCACTTTATATGTATAGGCATCCAGCGTCCCGGAAGTAAAGTCCCGCCGGATATAGGGATCATCGGCGATTGCCGTAACCTTTAACGCATCATACGCTGCGGCTACAGTACATCCCGACGCGGCATACCATCCATCGGCGCCGCTGCTGAAGGTGTAACGGGCCCAGGCGTCCTGCTCCGCGAAAGGAGTCACCGCATGGTGCACCGAGTCGACATCCACAAGGAAGGTCGACCCGATATTGTTGGAATAGGGTGTTAACGTATCGTCATAATACCCGTCACCGAAATACAGTCGGGGGTTCATATCGGTTGCAGGATATGAATACGCGTTGGTCGTTCCTCCGCTAACCCAGGCGGTTAAATTTGAGCGATTGAACGTCGCACGCACTTTATGCCAGTTCCCAACGGTAATCTCACCCACATTCGTCCATCCGGCTGAGGCATACACTTGCAGTCTATCCGTCGGGAACCCGGTATGATGCGGATCAACAGCAAACCGCACAGGGGTGCCGTCGCCGTAGCTGAAAACAACCGCCCGTCCGGCATTTTGCAGCTGAGAGACCTTGAAATCGAACTCGAAAGACAGTTCGTCGTTTGAGTCAAAGTCCACTTTCCGGGTCTCAATGCCGGCACCGCCTCGGTCTGTAAACTGTAAACAGTTTGTCTTAGCGCCAGCGGTTACCACACAGGGCTGAACATAACTGCCGGATGTAAAGCGCCGGCCGCGCGGCATAATATACAACTTGTCGGCCGCCGGGGCCGGATTCACGGTCACACAGTCCATGCCGCGCGGACCATGGAAATCTTCTGAACCGTGAACAATAAAAAGTTTCCCGTCTTTTTCCGTCCCATGAATAGTGGACGTGATTTTTCCTTGGGCACTGAACGATATTCCATCCACAAAATCATCTTTGCCGCTATGACTGAAATACAACGATCCGTTCTGTCGATTCGTATAGTATGGCACGGTCAGATATGCGTCGTTATGGAACATAATATACCGCCCGTTCAAGGGCATACTATTCGCCGTATTATTGTTCGCGACCGTATCACTGGGCAGAAGATTCTCTAGTACGATCGTTGAACCAAGTTCCACTCCTGTGGCTGTTGTGGTATATAGGGATGGCGTGTCTCTTATCCCCGTAGGCGGAGTGATCATATTCCGGGAGAAGACGCGAAGCAGACCGTCATGTTGCTCATGGAGAAAGGCTTCCCACGCGGCGCCGGGATGTGTGGGGTCCGTAACCACATTCGACATCTTCCAGGTGCGCCCGGCATCATCCGAATAGGCCAAACAGATATAACGATACGGGATCATGGCGATCACATTGTAGTTTGTTTCCAGATACGTGTTGGTGGAGATCAACGTAAGTGGAAAAACTACTCGTCCGGAAGACAATTTGACCAGATCCGCCGCGGTGTAGGGGCGAAATGTCTCTCTGTTTGTGAATATATTTCCGTTTGTGACAATCGGAGATGAAAGTTCATTTAT
>JBAWXO010000175.1:0-4838 GCA_037144035.1 Kiritimatiellales bacterium | reverse complement strand
CGCGCGGCTCATCAAATAGAAATTCATGCCAGCGGCTGAAATAAATTTCCGCCTTTCCGGTAAATGAAAGCTGGTTGGCCGGATAGGCGCGAACGACATCCGAAAGCGGCACCGCCACGGCTTTGCCCTGCGCCGTTTTCAGATTCAGCACATAGCGGCTGTTTTCGGCGCGCAACCGGCCGATTTCCTGCTGAAGCTCTTTAAACTCCGTGGTGACGGATTTTTCCGTTTCGAGAAACTTCGTCTGCCCTGCCCGCCATGCCGGGCTTTCCAACCCATCTCGCAGTTCCACAGTGCGCAGTGCCAGCCGTGCTTTTTCAAGCCGCCGATTGACGCGGCCGACTTCCTTCGTTTCGAGTGCGCGGATTTTCGCTCGCCGGTCGCTGACCGCGTTATGATACTCGTTAAACTTTTTCCAAACGGTTTCGGGCGTTGAAGCCACCGTTTCGCCGCCTAGTGTGAAACCTTCTGGAAATCCGTAGAAGCGGCCCCACGCAGTACGCTCAACCACCAGCGCCCACTCCGGACGGATTTCGGCTTTCACGTTATGGTCATTGATCCAGGTAAAATGTTCGCCGGAGATTTCAAAGTTGCCGGTACGCACCAATTTACGCTGCAACACCCGGACTTTCTCATCGTTACTGCGGAAACTTTCGGTGCGGGTGACTTCACCCATATAAACAGAGTTTCCCGATGTTTGGAACTGCGGTACCGGTGCCGGCCACAACGTGGCAATCCCGTTGTATAAAATCAGCGTCAGCAGTCCGATAATCATACACAGAGCGATGGCCAGCCCACCACCGGTCAGCCAGATCATCGGCTCGCCCTGCGCGAAAAGTGAAACTCGCGAGCGTTGCCGCCGCGGTCTGACTGATTTTTGCAAGGCTTGGAAGTTCATAGATCCACCGCCTTTTTACGGAAGCGCATACGGATAATCTCCGCGATGGTGTTGAGAATAAAGGTGATTACAAAGAGTACCAGCGCGGCGAGAAACAGAGTGCGGTAGTGCGTGCTGTTGCGCACCGCTTCGGGCAGTTCCACGGCGATGTTGGCCGAGAGCGTTCGGAAGCCGTTGAAAATATTCCATTCCATCACCGGCGTATTGCCGGCGGCCATCAGCACAATCATCGTTTCTCCGACGGCACGTCCGAGGCCGATCATGATGGCGGAAAAAAGGCCGCTCATTGCTGTGGGGATAATAATGCGCATCGCCGTCTGCCATGGCGTGGCCCCTGCCGCAAGCGAAGCCGATCGGAGGTGATCCGGCACAGAGGAAAGTGCGTCTTCTGAAATTGTGTAGATGATCGGGATGATGGCGAAGCCCATCACAAAACCGACGACCAGCGCGTTGCGCTGAACATAGGTACCGAACAGCCCGCCGCGCGGATCAAAGCCAAGCCATTGCAACAGCGCGGCGGCGGCAACGGACAGCAACAGCGCGGCGGCGAAGCCGGACAGGAATTTAACCAGGTCAAACAGCGCGCACTGCATCCGTGACCAATTTATGGAAAGCGGGCGAAGACGGGGATCAACCGTTACGCTGAAAAACCACGCCATCAGAAGACAGCTCACCGGCATAAGCAGCAATACCCAACCTCCGAAGGCTTGGCCAAGCTGCCCGTCGAGCCAGCGCATGATATCGCCAGCAAAGCAGAGCCGTTCAATCAGCGGACTGACCAGTTGCGCCATGCCTACACCGACCGGAACCGTCAGCAGCACAAAGATCAGGCGGAAATGCGACAGCCGAATCGTCCAGCGATGCGGTAGAAGCTGCCAGATGTAAGCGCCGAGCAGAAATGCCGCCGGAACGGTGATAAATACCGTCATGAAAACCGTGAGCATGCTGGCGACAATCGGTGCCAGCACCAGCGCGGCGATAAAGCCCAGCACGACGCTCGGCAGACCAGCCATCATTTCAACGGCGGGTTTAATCTGCATTTTAGCGCGCGGGGAAAGAAACTCACTGGTGAAGATTGCGGCCAGCAGCGCTACCGGTACGCCGAACAGCATAGAAAAAAGTGTCGCTTTGAGTGTGCCGAAAATCAGCGGCATCAAACCGTACTTTGGTTCGAAGTCGTCAGTGCCGGACGATGACTGCCAGACATGTTCCGGTTTGGCGGCGCTTTCGTACCACACCGGTGTGAAGAGCGCGGTGGGTGTAATCTCAGGATGCTGTGGATCGATATTCCACTGCACAAGCCGGTTCGGAGTCAGCGCCAGCAGGCCGTCATCTTTGGGTGTCAGCGCAATGGCCTGTACCGGCGTGTCGCCGGCGGCCAGATGCGCGAGTTGCTTCTGGCTGGTCACATGAAACAGATCGACCGTGCCGTCGGCATAGCCCGCCGCGAACATACGAACGCGTGAGGACGAGGCGAGCGCGGTGACGGCAGCTGGACCCAGAAACGTATGTGCCGGGGTCAGGAAAGTCTGCGACGAATTGTTGGGGGAGAAAGCGGGGAACCATGCCTGGACCCGTCCGGTGGAATCACCCGCCAGCAACGTCGAACGGCCCAGCAACGGCTGTAGCACAGTCAGTTCACGATCCGGTTCGGGAACGAGGTCAATTCTCTCGATCAGAGACGGGCTGGTAAAATTGCGGGTGTCGAAACGAAGCAGCGTTCCGTCGCGCCAGGCGGCGCAAACCGTGTCGCCTAATCCGGAAAGAATAACCCAGGCGGGCGAGTCGCGGTGTTCCTGCGCATTGTAAGGAATCACGGCGGCGGTACGGCGGACCGTTACTTTGCCGGTCATGATATTTTCGCGGCGGGTAAATCGCAGCAGGGAAAGCGTCCCCTCCTCATTCAGCATCACGGAAATCTGACCGGCCTGACTGGTGGTCTGATCGAGCAGGCGCACCGCCGAAGACGTCTCGCCGGGAATCGGCTCATCAAAAACAGCGGAGAGTTTTATGGAACGAAACTGTTCGCTGGAAATACGTTGAATCAGCGCGCCGTTCCATTCGCCGATTCCGTTTTCTCCCAGCGCCTGCAGGTCGGGCGGCAGTTCTTTGGCGGCGACGTATGCGGTGATAAAATTGATGCGGCCCATTTGAATTGAGCCATCGGCAAAGCCGCAGAGCGCCTCGGACGTCGCGGTGTCCATGGTGAATGCGGTCAGCGAGGCATTGGTGAAAAGCATTTGTTCGGAAAGTAAGGCGCCTGTGTCGAGTCGGGTGCAGACGAGACGTCCGTCGGCATAGAGCACACGGTTCATTAATCCGTATTCATCAGACTGAATGGAAAGCGGCTGCGAGCTGTCGGCGGCGGGCCGTTTCAGCGTTTCAATGCCGTCAATACGCGCCGGACGGAAGAGCGGGACGGTGACGTAGAGCAGATAGAAAAAAACGGTGGAAACGGCGAGGATGGTGCCGATTCCTCCGACGGTGATCAGCGATTTAGAAAACCGATCCGACAGACGCACACTCCAGTGCGTTTTTTTTCTCCGCGCTCGACCTGTAAAACTTTTCGTCATCTGAATTCGCTGTCTCCTTTTATATCAAAAGACGGCGGCCCGCTTAAAGGCCGCCATCCTGACCCATTTCCGGTTTGGTTAGAAGCCTGCTTTGATGCCCACGGATTCAAGCGTCTTGCGGGCTATGCTGGCGGGCACAGGGAAGAACCCGTCTTTAAGCACATCCGTCTGACCCTGCTTACTGAAGATATACTTGATGAACTCGCGGCGGAGAGGATCAAGTTCGCTGCCGGGTTTGTAGTTCACATAGAGATAGAGGTAACGGGAAAGCGGATATTCGCCCGTGTAGGCATTTTCCGGAGTGGCTTCCACAGGATATGAAAACGCATCGCGTGCCAGCGGAATCGCGCGCACGTCGGCGGTTTTATAACCGATGCCGCTATAGCCGACAGCACCCTTGTCGGTGGCAACACCCTGCACCACGGCAGAACTGCCGGGCTGCTCTTTCACGGAATCCTTATAGTCTCCCTTGCCCAGCGCGTTTTCTTTGAAGTAGCCATAGGTGCCCGAAGCGGCATTACGTCCATAAAGACTGATCGGCAGATTTGCCCATTCACCCTTGAGACCCAGCTGGCCCCAGCCGGTGACATCTTCCGCGTTGCCCAGCTTGCGGGTCTTGGAGAAAATAGCATCCACCTGAGTCAGCGACAGTGCTTTGATCGGATTATCTTTGTGAACATAGACGGCCAGCATGTCGATACTGGTCGGAAGTTCGGTCGGCTTGTAGCCGTACTTCGCAACGAAACCGTCAATCTCCAGCTGTTTCATCGAGCGGCTCATCGGGCCGAACGTTGCTGTGCCTTCAATCAGCGCGGGCGGCGCGGTGGAAGAACCTTTACCTTCGATTTCGACCTGCACGTTCGGGTATATTTTTTTGAACCCTTCCGCCCAGAGCGCCATCATATTGTTCATGGTGTCGGAACCGATACCCTTGATCGTGCCGGAAACGCCCTGCACGGCTTTGTAATCCGGAAGACCGGCATCAACCTTCACCTGAGCCTGCGCCGATAAAACGGCCGCCAAGATCAGGACTGCGCTTAATACTGCTTTCTTCATCTAGAGTTTCTCCTTTATTGCCACGCTGTTAATTCTAAGCGGGCACCGGACGGGAGGTCTTTCCTTTCGCCTCCGCTTTCCGGCATCCGCCTCATACGGGAAGAAATATGAGCGAACTCTATTAGAGAATTGTTAGCGTTTGATTAGAACACTGCGAAAAAGTTATTTTCAGCCTCTTCACAAAAGTGCGTTTTTGCAGCCGTGGATCTTTCTTTTTAGCATCCCATTCGCCGGACGCTCCAAGGCAAAAGAAGCTTTTCAACGAATGGGGATTATCGTCTTTTGCAGGCATCGTCCGCCCCAATTTTACG
>JBAWXO010000174.1:0-4868 GCA_037144035.1 Kiritimatiellales bacterium | reverse complement strand
TATACGCTGTTTTTCCAATGTTTGGAAAGGAGGATTATCCGAGTTTTGGAACGTCAACCCACCGGCGTTCTTTCCAGCTCTGCATGCCGAGCTCGGCGAGCTGAACGCCTTTAGCGCCTTCCATCAGGCTGTAGCGCCACGGCGTGTCGAGCACGACATGTTTGATGAACAGTTCCCACTGGATCTTGAAAGCGTTGTCGTATTCGATGTTGTTCGGAACATCTTCCCAGCCGGCGAGGAAGTCGATCGGTTGCTTGATGTCGGGATTCCAGACCGGCTTCGGTGTATTGGCTGCGCTCTGGGTTTTCACTTCGCGCAGTCCGGCAACGGCAGAGCCTTTCACGCCGTCGACGTGAACCGTCAGCAGGTCATCGCGGCGTACACGGGTACACCACGAGGAGTTGAACTGAACCATGGTGCCATCCTCAAGCAGGAACATGGCGTAGGCGGAGTCGTCGGCGGTGCATTTGAAGGGCTTGCCATCCTCGGCGCGACGCTCCGGCAGATCGATGCTGCCGTAAGCGACGAGGCTTTTGACGGGACCGAAAACATTGTCGATGACGTAGCGCCAGTGGCAGAACATGTCGATCATCATGCCGCCGCCGTCTTCGGCGCGGTAGTTCCAGCTCGGACGCTGAGCGGGCTGATCTTCATCCATGCCGGTGAAGACCCAGTAGCCGAAGTCGCCTTTGACAGATAGAATTTTGCCGAAGAAACCAAGCTCCTTGAGCATTTTGATTTTGCGGAAGCCGGGCAGCCAGAGCTTGTCTTGCACGACGCCGTTTTTTAGGCCGGCTTTTTCAACCAGCCTGGCGATGCGGACAGCTTCGGCGGTTTTGGTGGCGGTTGGTTTTTCGCAGTAGATCGCTTTACCGGCTTTCACGGCCATTTCAACAAACCCCGCGCGTTGCAGTGTGCCGGAGGCGTCAAAGAAGATCTCGTAGTTACCATATTTCCCGTCGAGCGCGCCCTGCAGATCGGTGGTGTATCTGTAGGCTTCGCCGCGCGCATCCTTACCGTATTTTTCGGCCAGTTCTTTGATGGCGTATTCGCGCCGTCCGGTCAGGATGGGGTCGGGCATAATGATCAGATCGTTGCCAACCTTGATGCCGCCTTGTTTGATGATGGCGCTGATAGAGCGTGCGAGGTGCTGGTTGGTGCCCATGCGACCGGTCACGCCGTTCATGATGATTCCAATACGCTTGATTTCCATGATGAAGCTCCGATTCGGTTATTAGTTAAAAGTTATCCATTCACAGTTGTTGTTTGCCTGAAGCCCAAAGACTATGGACTATCTTCAAATGATGATCGGGCCGCCTTCGGGCATTTCGGTGCATTGCGGACAGGCACCTGCTGGTAGCGAGGGCGCCTCAACTCCGGCCTTTGGAAGCGTGCCGGCCAGTTCCTGCCGCCAATGTGCAACGTTTCCGGCCGGTCCGTAGCAGTAAATGATCTGCATCGGCTTGCTGCCGATATTAGTCATCTGGTGGAAGACGCCCGGCGGAACCTGGACAATCTGTCCTGCGGTCATTTCGCGCCGCTCTGCGCCGAGACACATTTCGCCTTTGCCGGAGACAACAAAATAGACTTCTTCTGATTCCTGGTTGTGCCACGGAACCTGACCGCCGTTGGGCTCGAGCGTTACATAGCCCATGCAAAAGTTTTCGCATTGTACCGGCGAAGCGCCGCCGACGAGATTTTGCGTCAGCCGCCGCGCAGGATAGGTCCGTCCTTTGATTTCCTTGAGGTCTCCAATAATCATCTATTTATCTCCGTATTATCGGCATGATGTCGTAAACATTTTCTAAATCAATAATTTATTGCATAAAAAATATTGCAAACGAAATATGCAAGGCGATAAGGTGGTGCTATCTAAAGGAGATTCCAAGTGACCGGAAGTATTGAAGAAGGCTCCGAAATGTACAATTTTTCTGTATTGCGCGACCTGCGCAAGCGGGATGGCATGACCATTGCCGGTCTTTCTGAAAAAACCGGCATTTCTTCTGCCGTGATTTCAAAACTCGAGCGCAATCAGACGGTGGCCGGTCTCGGCACGCTGTTCCGTCTCGCACGGGCATTTGGCATTACTTCAGCGGAGCTACTGACGTTGATTGAGTCGCGAACCGCTCAGTGTAAACGGGAAACCGATCGTGTGGTCGAAGATTTTAATTTTCGCCAGATCGAATTCGCTAATTCAAAATGTTTGTATGCAGAGGCGCCCAAAGGAGCCCGGCGCTCCAATCCGGATGCGCACCGCGATGATTACGAAATCTGCTGGGTCCTCAATGGATCGCTGAAAGTCGTCCTGCCCTACGAGACACATATTTTGCTGACGGGAGACTGTCTTCAGTTCGACGCCCTGTTTGAGCACACCTACGAAGTACTCGAAGACTGCCGGATCATCATTCAGCATATCCACAAACAGAAGCGGTTTTAATTACGGAACTGAAAGGGTCAGAATCGGGATGAAATTTTTTCCGGCAGTTTATGAACATGCGGCGAAAGTCATCGGCAGAACTCCGTGGGAAGTTTCCCGCAGTAAAGCGCTGATGGTGAACGCGCACCGGGCGGCTTTTGAGCTGTATCATCACACTCCGGTTGTTGTCGGTATCGACATCTATAATTTGGAGGCCGAGGCGTATGGAGCGGAGATCGCCGAACCCGACGGCGCAGGGATCCCCTCTTTTAAAACGCACCTTTGCAAGGACGCAGCGGCTATTCTGGAGATTCCGGAGTTTGACGCCGGGCGGTCTGGACGGTTGCGTTTGGTTATTGATGCGGCACAAGAATTGAAAGCCCAACTGCCTGCCGCAGTGGTCAAAGTACCCGTCAGCGGCCCGTTTTCACTGGCCGCCAATCTCTGCGGTCTGGAAAATCTTTTGTGTGATGCACTGACGGAACCGGAAACGGTTGAGGCGGTTCTGAAAAAACTGACAGCAGGTCAGCTTCGTTTCTGCAAGGCGGTTGCCGATGCCGGCGTCGGGATTACATTTTTTGAGTCAGCGGCTACGCCGCCTCTGGTGCCTCCGTACATGTTCCAACAGCTGGTACTGCCCGCATTGAGGGAACTGATTGAAGGTGCGGCGGAGTTTCTCGGCGAAACGGTGCCTTGTATTATCGGCGGGAACACAGCGCCGATTCTTGAAGAGATGCTTTCCACCGGTACGCAGTATGTAATTTGTCCCGGTGAAACGGATCAGGCGGCATTTATGGAGAAGATGAAACAGCATCCGGATGTAATGGTACGGATTAATATGAACCCGGCCGTGTTTTGTTCCGGCAGCCCGGTCGCGGCCCTTAAAGAGGCTGATCGCGTCATGGTGCTGGCCAAGGGACGCGAGAAAGTTTGTTTGGGATCCGGCGTACTGCCGTATGAAGCAGTTCCCGAAACGGTTTTAAACGTAATGAAATATGTCAACGGAAAGGATGCGTGATATGAAAAAAACAGCATTGATTACGGGAGCCGGGCGGGGAATCGGGCTTGCGATTGCCGAAAAACTGGCGGCGGAAAATTTTAATATAGCCGTGATGGATGTTCATGAGGCGTCCGTTGTTTCGGAGGCTCTCAAACAGCTCGAACGCGCTGGAGCCAAGGTGCTTTACTGCCGCGCCGATGTTTCGTCTGCGGCGGACCGCGCGAGAACACTTGAAGCGGTTAAAGAAAAATTCGGCCGGCTGAATATTCTGGTTAACAACGCCGGCGTGGCACCGCGCGTACGGGCCGACCTTCTCGAAGCGACCGAAGAGAGCTACGAACGGGTGATGAAGATTAACCTGCAGGGACCGTATTTTCTGACCCAGGCCGCAGCCAACTGGATGATCGAACAGAAAAAAGCGGATCAGGCGTTCAGTGGATGCATCATCAATATTGCTTCCATGTCGTCCGGCGTCGCCTCGACGGGCCGCGGTGAATACTGCGTTTCCAAAGCCGGGATGAGCATGATGACCCAGCTCTTCGCAGTGCGCCTCGGCGAGTTTGATATTCCGGTTTACGAAATCCGTCCGGGCATCATCAAAACCGACATGACGGCGGTTGTAACTGAAAAATATGACAAACTCATTTTTGAAGACCACATTCTGTTGCAGAGCCGCTGGGGCCTGCCGGAAGATATCGCCAAAGCAGCAGCCATGATGGCGCGCGGCGACATTGGGTATTCCACCGGACAGATTATCACGATCGACGGCGGATTCACGGTGCCCCGCCTGTAATTCACAACCCTATCCGGAGAAGCGAAAATGGAAAAATCTATACTCAAACTGGACAAGAAAAATATACTGGCCGTAACCCGCGTGCATTCGCTGGTGATTGGTTCCGGCGCGGCCGGCCTGAATGCCGCTGTGCAGTTGCGAAATCAAGGCATTGAAGATGTGCTGATTGTGACCGAAGGCTTGAAGATGGGCACCTCCATCAACACCGGCTCGGACAAACAGACCTACTACAAGAGTGCGATGTGCGGAAGCGATCTCGACGCACCGATGGTGATGGCGAAAAACTATTTTTCCCCCGGCAGTATGCACGGTGACCTGTCGCTCGTTGAAGCCGCGGTTTCCGGGCGCGCCTTTTTGAATCTCGTGAATCTTGGCGTCAAATTTCCGCAGGATTCGTTCGGGCAGTTTGTTGGCTATAAAACCGACCACGATCCGGCGCAGCGCGCCACTTCCGTAGGCCCGTACACTTCGCGGGATATGTGCCGTGCGCTGATCGCCGAAGTGAAACGCCGCAAAATTCCGGTGCAGGAAACCATCCATGTCGTCAGCCTACTGACGGTTGGTGAAGGCAAAGAAAAACGCGCCTGCGGCGCGCTGGCTCTCAACGCTAAGGGCGAACTGGTTGCATACGCTGCCGACAACGTCGTCTTTGCAGTTGG
>JBAWXO010000173.1:0-4906 GCA_037144035.1 Kiritimatiellales bacterium | reverse complement strand
TGGTTGAGGGACTTGAAAGAAAACGACAACCAGTCAACTTTTTCAACTCTTAGGTGCGCACTTCCGAGAAGAGGCCAAAATGGGCTAAATAAATGGAAATATTGAAAAAAAACCACATTGAAGTGGTAGGCGCTGAGGGGCTCGAACCCCCGACCCTCTCGGTGTAAACGAGATGCTCTAACCAACTGAGCTAAGCGCCCGAAATTCGCCTTCGTTCGTTCAAAAACGAGATTACGGCGTGACAGAGAAAACGCAGAGAATAATGATATCGGCCTGCGAGTCAATCTCTGTGTCTGTCCTTATTGAGTCAAATTTTATCGCCGGTTAAATTTACCGGATCTCCAGCCTCCCCCGCTCCGTTTAATTTTCGATCCGAAGAACACAGGGTGATGCGGGCAGGTTATCGCTGTTGATGAGATTCACCGCAGGATTCACATCATACGCATATTGGATCTGAACCGGATTTGCGACCGCAGGGCAGGAGATTTCCACCGTATCGACGCTGCTGATTTTTGCTTCGGCCGGATGAAAGACGCCGTCGGGTCCGGCCAGCTTAAAACTGAGCAGTTCACTTTTCCCGTCGCTGGTTTTAAGACCGGCACCACTCCATTTCCAGGACAGAACAACCCGATTGCCGCTGTTACGCACTGCTTTGCCGGGCAGCGGTCCAGAAGGACCGATATCTTTTCTGCCGTACGTGTTGTAAAGCGCCTGCCGGGCGAGGCGCTGCCCGACATCATATTTATTGCTGGGATGTATATCGTTTGGATTCCCGATATCAATGGTAACTGCCATTCCAATGTTTGGAATAGTATCAAGCAGTTCGAGCTGCATTTGGCGGAAAGGAGCCCACGACGGTGGCGGCTTAATAAAATTGGGCAACTGTACATAATAGACAGGAAGCTTTGGATCATTCCACCGGTCGCGCCAAGAGGCGACAAGCGAGGCGAAAAGTGTGCGATACTCGTCAACCATTCCGGCATCACTTTCTCCCTGATACCAGATTGCACCGCGGATGGCATATGGCAGCAAAGGATGGGTCATTCCATTATCCATTCCGCAGGGAATAACCTTCGGGTTGAGACTGTCATCTTTCGGCGCCTCGCCTTTGCTGCCGTTCGCTTCCCAGAGATTAAGATCACTGGCGTATTTGGCCGCGCTTTGCTCCAGTCGGTTCATGCCTGCGGTATAGGCGGGATCTTTTTCAAAATATTCGCGAGGAATCCATGCCTGAATTTTGGAGCCGCCCCAGGAACAGCTAATCAGACCGATCGGCTTGTTGATTTCCTCCGCCAGTTTTTTTCCGAAATGGAAAGCGGTGCCGGATAGCGCCAGAACGCTGTCAGGCGTCCATATCTTCCATGAGGTTTCCACCATATCCTGAGGTTCGCTTTTCGAGATTATGGGAATTTCGGCAAAGCGCACATGTGGCAGGTTCGCCTGTGCGGCGTATATTTTTGCATCTGTGGTGTCTTTCAGCCGCCGACCCATATTGGATTGCCCGGAGCAATACCAGACCGCCCCGACCAGAATATCCGAGCATATCTTTTCCTGGGTACCGGTGCTGACCCGCAAAACGACTGGAGAAAAGGAGGCCTCCCTCGCAGAAAGAGACGCCTTCCATTTTCCATTTTCGGCCGTTTTACATTCCAGACTCTCAGTACCGAGAGTTACGGTAACGGCGCTTCCGGAGTCGGCCGATCCCCAAATAACAACCGGTTTATCGCACTGCAATACCATGTGGTCGGAGAACGGTGCACCCAGCTTCAATGTATCTGCAACGGCAATTGTCCAGAACATGGACGCGGCCAAAAAAACAGCCATTTTTATCAGTTTTCTCATTATGTTTCCCTTCGCTTTAGTTGCTCGGCAAATGCCGTCGTTTCTGATGGTTTTGACCGCACAGTTGCAGGTCCTGTTGTGCGGCTACAAAGAGGTGCACTGGATTAATGCTCTGGCTGGAATCACTGGAAGCAACCACGGCCTTGGACCAGCTATTTGGAGAACTGTCTGAAGCGGTCCTTTGGTAGATCACGTTGTTGTCGTCCCCCTCCTGGGATACCTCACGGGCATTCCACATCACACACCACTTTCCGCTGTAATAAGCTGCGCCGACCATGTGGTTGCAGTGCAGCGTTTGACCGCTTGGGCCAACAGGTGTTCGTTTTGCTATAAATTTTATAATGACTGACACCCCAGAAACAACACATTATGGAATTTCAAACTGAAGTATTTCTACCCGTCCGGTCAACTGCCTCCTTCTGCAAGGGACTTGTAATGAATCCCAGCTTCTTCAAGACGTTTCAATTCGGCAGGCAGACGCCTGACAAAGTCGTTATAGTTTTTCAAGCGCTCCGGCACCCAGACCGCTTCAGCTAATGCGCAGGTTCTCGGAAAGGCCATATATTCCACCTGCTTCATGGTCGGCATATATTCCGTCCACAGCTGGCCTTGCGCACCGAGAATACGCAGCTGTTCTTCTGCCAGTAGTCCGGCGGGAACCGGATCGTACTCATATACTTTCTTCAACGGCGTAAACCCGCTGTTTGCCAGCGGTTCGCTCTCAACCGGCTGAGCCTGATAATGATCAAAATAAAGACATTTCCCAGGAGTCATCACGACCGGATGCCCGGATTTTATTGCGGCGGTTTCTTTCTCTCCGCCGCGCCATGGCATGACCATGGCACCGCCTGTCAGGCCCCCTTCGAGAATCTCATCCCAGCCGATCAGTTGCCGTCCGCGACCGGAGAGAAATTCCTCGATCTGCTGGATAAACCACCTCTGCATTTCATCCATATCTGTCAACCCGCGTTCACGGCGTAACTGTTGAACGCGCACGCTGTTTTCCCATGCTGTTTTGTCGACCTCGTCGCCGCCGATATGAATAAACTCACAAGGAAACAGATCCAGAACTTCGGTTAGAATATTTTTACAAAACTGAACCGTCGTTTCCTCGGGATTGAGCACTTCCGGACTGACCCCCCACTTGCACATCACTTCCACGCCATCAGAGGACATGCCGAGTTCCGGATAGGCGGCAATAGCCGCCTGCATATGCCCAGGCATATCGATCTCCGGCACAATGGTTATGCAACGATCATCCGCATACTTAACAATTTCACGGATTTCGTCTTGCGTATAAAATCCGCCATGGGGAATCCCGTCATAGGTAAACGCAGGGCTTCCCCGAAGATGGCCGATCAGTGTTTCTTTACGCCATGCGCCGGTCTCCGTTAGTTTCGGATATTTTTTTATTTCAATCCGCCAGCCCTGATCATCGGTCAGGTGCCAATGAAACCGGTTGAATTTTAACGAAGCAATCGTGTCTATAAACCGCAGGACATCCTTCTTCGCCAAAAAATGGCGGCTCACATCGAGATGCATACCGCGCCATCCGAACCTTGGAAAATCATAAATCGACACGCACGGGATTTCCCAAACGCCGGGAACTTGCACGGCGCTGAATATTTCCGGAGGCATAAGCTGGCGCAGCGTCTGCATGCCGTAAAAAAGTCCAGCCGGGCTCCTCGCGGCAATCTGCACATACGACTCTGTCACACAAAGCTTATAGCCATCACCTTCCGGCGTTGCATCTGCGGATAGCTGAAAAGAAACGGCTTGCCGCTCCGGACCAAGGCCTCTGCCGCCGTCGCATACCCGAAGCGGCAATCCGGTCGCCGGGCGAAACTGCTCCGCCAGCATGCGGGCAGCCTGACCGCACACCTGACCGTTATACAAAATCACTGTTTCCGGCGTAAATTGAAACGTACCCTCTTCGATGGACATCTCTACCGGCAACGGTATAAGCAAAGGTTCGTGTTCTGTTTTCCCCAGTCTCTTACATTTCATTTCAGATTCCCGCATTGCTGATTCCCATTTTTGATCTTCGTGAAGGACAAAACACTCCCACCCCGCTCGCCGCACTCCCTGCCACCGCCGCATGAATTAATGTGGAGAATCTGCGCGGTAGCAGTAGCGTCGTACTGCCTATCGTTGAAAACGATGTTATGTTCCCTTATTATTAAACTGGCGACTTACCCACTTATACGAAATTAATCTGAACAATATTTTCAACGGAAGGTAACGAAGGAACCCCAAGGAAAAATCGGATGCAAGGCAAGCTTTTATTTTCAAGGGTTTTTGAATCTACTTCGTTTCTGTAAGCCGACATCCTCCCAGGCAATACCAAACAGGCTCAGCGCGTCCGTTCAGAAATTGAGGTTACATCCAGCAAACCGGTTCCAAAGCGGAACTCGTCCAGATACACGCCGGTTCCAGCAATCGTGGCATTCGCTCCCTGCCCCTGGACAACGAACGTTTTCAGGTTTTCCGCCGTACCGGTATCCATATCAGAAACGCTGAACACCTGAGTCAGATTCTCGCCCCCCTGCTGTGCAACCCATGCCGTCAGCGTGTCATTATTCCCCGAGGTATCCACATCCAGTTTCAGAACGATCAGCTGCGTCTCTGCCGCCTGGGCAGCTGTTAATTTGCTTCCCAGCTTATAAACATTCCCTGCGGCAAACGCGGCCAGATAAACATCGCCGAGACTGTCCCGGGTCAAACCAAGCCCCATCCCTGAGCTGATGTTCCATGTATTAAGAGGAATCGCACGAATCAGCCCCATGGCGGCGTTGTCGCCGACATCCAGGCTCGTTGTCAGGTTGTTCGCCTTGACCAGTCCGCTCATATAAAATGATGAACCGGACGGTGTATCGGCCAGCGAGCGCGCCGAATTGCGGCCGATGGCGGTACTCGGAGTGCGGATATTCAAAACCCCCTTCGCCGTGCTTCCTTGTACTAAAGCATGGGTTAACCCAGCTACCGAACTCGGTTGAATCAAGGTCGTTCCCGGATACCACATTTTACCGGGTGTATTGGTAAAACCGGCAGTTCTTGTCAGCAC
>JBAWXO010000172.1:0-4914 GCA_037144035.1 Kiritimatiellales bacterium | reverse complement strand
AGGGCTCAGCGCTAGCCAGCACTGTTTTTTAAACTGCTTATGGGACTACAGTGTATTTAGGATTAGACTTCGTACCCAGCGAGCAGAGGGGCGTTGGTTCTGGTTTTAACCGCAACCCGCGGCTGCGAGTCGGTGTATTGCACTTGAATCAGTTTTTGCGCTCAGATACTCTGCCTGCTCATCGGTCGGAACGGGGGATTGCGTGAGCGCAGAGATAATGATACGGAATTAATCTGAACAATATTTTCAACAAGCAAACAAAGGAACACCAAGAAAGAACCGGATGCAGGGGAAGCCCCTGGTTTCCAGGTTTTTTAATCTACTTCGTGGTCCTTCGTTTCCTTCTGTAAAACGAAATTAATCCCATATGAGTGCCGGGCAAAAAGCTTTTTTTCTGGATCGTGACGGGGTGATCAATGTGGATCACGGCTACGTATTCCGCATTGAGGATTTTGAGTTCATCAAATCGGTTTTCCCGGTCTTTAGACAGTTGGTTGAGAAGGGGTATAAACTGGTTGTGGTGACTAACCAGTCGGGGATTGGACGGGGGTATTACACCGAAGAGGACTTCCGCAAGCTCAATGAATGGATGATACAGAAGTTTGCAGAACAGAATGTTGAAATTGCGGCTGTATACAGCTGTCCGCACGCCCCGGAGGAGAAATGTTCCTGCCGGAAACCTGTGCCGGGCATGTTTCTGCGGGCCATTAGAGAATATGATCTGGATCCGGTGCGTTCATGGATGCTTGGCGACAAGGATACCGATATGGCGGCCGCCGAAACGGCTGGTATTCCGAACCGGGTGCTGATGGGTGGGGCAGAGTCAGCACACTGTACGCACCGGGTTGCCGAACTGATTGAGGTGCTGGATCTGCCGGTTTGAACAGGAGTATATAAAATGAAAGAACTGCTTACCAAACGCTTCCAGGAAGTCGAACAGCTTTTGCGCAAGACATTGGAGCAGAGCGCGGGCTCCATCGGCCGTGCCGCCGGTATGATTGTTGCCGCCTATCGTGAAGACCACGGGTTGTTCCTCTTTGGCAACGGCGGCTCGGCGGCCGATTCGCAGCACATGGCTGGCGAACTGAATGGTCGTTATCTTAAAGAGCGGAAGCCCCTCAAAGCTTTGGCCTTGGTCTGCAACGCCTCCACGGTAACCTGTCTCGCCAACGATTATGGCTATGAACAGATTTTTAGCAGACAATTACAGGCCAATGCGGTGTCCGGCGATATCGCCTTCGGTTTCTCGACATCGGGCAATTCCAAAAATGTGCTAGAAGCCTTTAAAGCCGCGAAAACTATGGGCGTTAAAACCATCGCCATGACCGGTTGTAGTGGCGGTGCCTTGGCAGAACTGGCCGACGTGTTAATCGAAATTCCATCCAGCTTTACGCCGCATATCCAGGAAGTGGGTGTGGTTGTTTATCACTGCATCTGCGAACAAGTGGAAAAAGAACTCTTTCCAGAAACATAGAGCAGTTAAAAGGGGGGGGGAGCCTTCACCCTCTGCCTTCCTCGGTTGTCCTCCAGCGCAGCGGGTGGTAAAATCTTCCCATCCTTAAACCTCTCATCATTGCCATTTCACTTCGTTTCATTGCCTCGCATACGCGGAGCCCAGCTCACCTGCGGCTCGGTTCTGACCAAAATCTCGCTCTTGATCCCCGTCCATTCGTGGTTCTCCACTGCCGAATTTAGGATTAATGCGAAACAAGTTGATTTGATATAATCGGCAGAACGATCTCTTTTAAACGGGTTTCTTGCAGTACGGGGGAAGATCGGGTAGAAAAGACGCTTAAATGCATGGGAGGTTTTTCGGGCAGATCCCGGCCTGTGACACACAGGCGGAATCCGAGGCACTCTTAAACGGCATCTGGAGGTTGTAAGGGCATGAAGGTTTTGGTTACGGGCGGTGCGGGTTTTATTGGCAGTAATCTCGTCGACCGTTTACTGGCGCGGGGTGATCAAGTGGTGGTGGTGGATAATTTGACCACAGGTTATCACCGGTTTCTCGATGCGGCCGCCCGCCACCCGGCCTGCCGGATTGTTAAAATGGATCTGCTGACCGGCGAAGGGCTGGACAGCCTCATGGCGGGCGTTGAGGTTATTGTGCATCTGGCAGCTAATGCGGATGTCCGGTTCGGAACGGATCATCCTGAACGTGATTTGGAGCAGAATACGATCGTCACATTTCGCGTGCTGGAGGCGATGCGGAAGGCCGGAGTGAAGAGAATCGTCTTTTCATCCACCGGGTCAGTTTATGGTGAACCGGCGGTTTTTCCGACGCCTGAAAACGCACCGTTTCCGGTTCAGACATCCCTATATGCGGCGTCCAAGGTGGCGTGTGAAGGGCTGATTCAGGCCTATTGTGAAGGGTTTGGTTTTCAGGGCTATATTTTCCGCTTTGTGTCCATTCTTGGCGAGCGGTACACGCACGGACACGTGTTTGATTTTCACAAGAAGCTGCTGGCCGATCCGTCCCGTCTGCTGGTGCTGGGCGACGGACATCAACGGAAGTCTTATCTTTATGTGCAGGATTGCATCGCGGCGATTCTCCATGCGTTGGAGCGGGCGCAGGACCGGGTGAATATCTTCAACCTGGGCACGGACGAATTTTGTGAGATTGATAATTCGATCCAATGGATCTGCGAACGGATGGGCGTGAAGCCGGTGTTGGAATATACGGGCGGGAAACGGGGCTGGATCGGAGACAGTCCATTCATTTTTCTGGACTGCTCGAAAATCCGGGCGCTGGGCTGGAAGCCGGCGTTGACGATTCGCGAGGGAATTGTGAAGACACTGGATTATCTGGTGGAGAATCCGTGGGTGCTGGAGCGCGACTAATCCGAAGGAAACAATATGAGTGACGCGATGCAGACGGCGACAGACATAGAGCTTTCGATAGTGGTGCCGGTTTATCAGGAGGAACAAACCGTTCCGCTTTTCCTGGAGCGCATTCAGGCGATACTGGAAAAGATCACTCCGCGATATGAAATTATTTTCGCGCTGGATCCGGGCAAAGACCGCACCGAAGAAGTGATTGAAGAGGCCATCCGGAAGGAAGCCCGTATCCGGTTGCTGGTAATGACCCGCCGGTGGGGACAGCCTGCGGCCACCATGGCCGGGATCGAGCAGTGCCTGGGGCAGGCCTGCGTGGTCATCGATGTAGATCTGCAGGATCCCCCGGAACTCATCGCTCAGCTTTATGCAAAATGGAAAGAGGGCTATGATGTTGTATTTGCCCAGAGAATCAGTCGGAAAGGGGAGACGCTTCCTAAACGCGTGGTTTCGTATGTGGGCTACTGGATCATCAATCATATTTCGGAAGTCCCCATTCCTCGGAATACCGGCGATTTCCGGCTGATTGATCGCCGCGTGATCGAGGGGTTGCGCGGTTTGAAGGAGGTGCACGGGTTCCTGCGCGGACTGGTGGCCTATGTGGGTTATAAGCAGATTGCCGTTCCGTACAACCGGGATGAACGAACGGAGGGTCGGTCCAAGTACAGTCAGGTCACCGGTTCTCTCCGGATCGGACTGAACGGCGTGGTGGCTTTTTCCAGTCGTCCGCTGACGCTGGCGACGGTGATGGGTTTTGTGGTTGCCGGAATCAGTCTCCTCATCGGCCTGCTCTACGTCGGAAAAAAACTGTTTATGCACGAGCCAATGAGTGCGGGGCTTGCCCCGCTTTTGCTGATAGTAACCTTTCTAGGCGGTGTCCAACTGGTTTCACTTGGGATCATGGGGGAATACATTGGCAGGATTTATGAAGAGGTGCGGGGCCGTCCCAAGTATATGGTCGCAAAGCGGGTCAACTTTGACGGATCGGTTCGCTCATGAAAGTATGTGTAGCGGGTCTTTGGCATCTAGGGTGTGTGACCGCCGCCTGTCTGGCGAAGATGGGCCACACGGTCACTGGATGGGATCCGGACGAGGCGATCGTTGCCTCGCTGAAAGACGGGAAGCCACCTCTGCTCGAACCCGGTCTCGAGGAATTGGTTCGGGAGGGGCTTTCCAAACGGAGCCTTTCTTTTTCTGAACAAGCTGACCATGCGATAGCAGGAGCGAATGTCGTCTGGGTCGCTTTCGACACTCCGGTGGACGAAAACGATGTAGCCGATGTGGGCTTCGTTCTCAAGCAAGTTTGCAGCTTGATGGCGTGTGCGTCGCAGGGTTGTCTTTTTCTTGTCTCCTCTCAGTGTCCGGTTGGAACAGTTGCGGAACTCGAAAAGATTGCCGGATGCCGGTATCCGGAGAAGAACTATCATTTCGCGTGTTCTCCTGAGAATCTCCGGCTGGGCAAAGCCCTGTCCGTCTTTATGAAACCGGACCGGATTATAGCGGGCGTCCGGACAGAGAAAGACCAGAAACTTCTGGCGGAACTTCTGGCGCCGCTATCAGCCGAAATTGTGTGGATGGGCGTGGAATCGGCGGAAATGAGTAAGCATGCAATCAATGCCTTCCTGGCTCTTTCCGTAACCTTCGCGAATGAAATTGCCGAGGTGTGCGAACAGGTCGGCGCGGATGCGAAAGAGGTGGAACGCGCTCTGAAAACGGAGGCCCGGATCGGACCCAAAGCTTACCTTTCGCCGGGTGCTGCGTTCGCCGGCGGCACGCTGGCGCGGGATGTGGTTTTTCTAGGCCGCCGCGGATCCGAACACAATTTGCCGCTGACGCTGGTGAACGCGATTGCCGGAAGCAATAACCGCCACAAAACGTGGGTGGATCGTGTTGTGGAACGGAAGCTCGGATCTGTCGGAAACGGCGTGGTGAGGGCAGTTTGGGGGCTGGCGTACAAGCCCGGCACGAATACGTTGCGTCGGTCTCTCGCGGGGGAACTGTTCCGGCGGCTGGCCTCGATCAGCGTGGTCACCCTGGCCATCAGCATGCTCATCTTCTTCGTCATGCCGCGGCTGAGCG
>JBAWXO010000171.1:0-4952 GCA_037144035.1 Kiritimatiellales bacterium | reverse complement strand
CCCGGGCGCGGTTCTGCTCGGCCAGCCGAGCGACGTGCTGAATGATGGCGTTGTCCACCGGCGAACAGTCGATGGTGACGAGGATGTATTTGTACACTTGCATGTCAGTTTCCTCCGGCGAAGGTTGAGTAGAGCAGGTAAATGTTCAAAGCGATAACAACAGCGGAAATGATCACCGCCGCGGCGAATTCACGCGCGCTGCTCCGGAATCCGCCCATCACCTTGGGGTTGCGGCAGAGGATCAGCAGCGGGAGCAGGGTGAACGGCAGCTGAATGCTCAGCACAACCTGACTGAAGATCAGGATGCGAAAGGCGTCCATGCCGAGCAGGATGATGATGAAAGACGGAATGGCGGTGATGAACACAGCGATGCGGTAGAGCGGGGTGCGCGGGTCCTCGGGTTTACCCAGAAATCCGGTAATGACGTTTGCTTCAGCCATCGAAGAAGTGATCGATGAACCGACGCCGGCGAAAACAAGCGCCACGGCGAAGAGCAGTCCGGCCAGCGGGCCGGCCAGTGGACGCAGCGTTGCGGAAGCCTGTTCGATGCTGGTAACGACGATGTGATTTTTTGAAAAAACGGCGGCGGCAACGATGACCATTGCAGAGTTGACGACCCAGCCCAGCAGCATGGCGACGGAGGTGTCGAGTTTTTCATAACGGAGCAGTTCCATTTTTTCATTTTCTGAGATGCCCCATTTTCGGCTGTGGATGACGTTGGAGTGCAGGAAAATATTGTGCGGCATGACAACCGCGCCGAGGATCGCCATGGCGAAATAGATGCTGCTCCGGTTCACGTGCGGAATAACCATTGCCGGAATCGCGGCGGCCCAATCGGGTTTGACGATCACAAGCTCAATGAGATAACAGCAGGCGATGATACCGAGAAAGCCGATGATGATGTTTTCGATCCGGTGGTAGCGCTGACTGACGACCAGAAAAACTTTGAGAATAACCGTCAGCAGCGCTCCCGCCCACAGTGGGAGACCGAAAAGAAGATGGAAGCCGATCGCTCCGCCGATCAGTTCCGCCACATCCGTGGCGGCGCAGGCCAGCACAATGGTTATGCCCAGAAACGCGGAAACCGGCGCCGGAAAATATTCGCGGATATTCACCGCCAGCGATTTTCCTGTGGCGATCCCCAGCTTGGCGGCCATGTGCTGGATGATGATCAGCATCAGCGTGCTGAGCGTGATCACCCAAAGCAGTTGATAGCCGAACTGCGAGCCGCCTTCGATGTTGGCGGCCCAGTTGCCCGGATCAATGAATCCGACGGTCACGAGAAAGCCGGGACCGAGAAAACTCAGAAACTGTTTCAGTGAAAACCCGTTTTTAGCAGATGATGCCGTCGCCATGAGCCGTTTATAGCAAATCGCTGTCGATCTCCGTGATGCTTTTTTGCGGAAGATTTTCCGAACATTGGAAGTTTACTTGGCGGGTTTTCAAAACCCTGGAAGAAGCGGCCGGATTAAAAATGCAGGCCATCATGCAATGGCCTTGCGCCGGGCGGCGGTTGCGGGTACAAAAGCGCTTTAAAACAGGGTATTTCAATGAGTGTGCAACCGAACAGAGAAGCGTTTTTAAAGAAGGCGAAACAGGGGAACCTGATTCCGGTCTGGAAGGAAATTCTGGCCGATCAGGAAACGCCGGTTTCCGCCTACGAACGCGTACGGACTTTTCTGCGTGAAAAAGACCACGCCTCGCACACCTGGATGCTCGAAAGCGTCGAGGGCGGCGAGCATATCGGACGCTATTCCTTCATCGGCGGCAATCCGCGCGCCATCCTTCGCGCCCGCGGCACCGCTACCGAAATCACTGAAAACGGGGCATGTCATGAAGTCCGCAACGCCGACCCGCTCGACGTGCTCAAAGAATATATGAGCCGTTATCAGCCTGTCCGCGATCCGGCGCTGCCGCGCTTCACCGGCGGGGCGGTCGGTTTCCTCGGCTACGACATGATTTCTGTTTTCGAACCGCGCGTGCCGGTGATTAAGAAAGACGTTATCGGCAATCCAGACATGGTGATGATGATCACTAACGCTATTATTATTTTTGACCGCGTCAACCACACCATGAAAGTGGTGGCCAATGCCTATGTGAACGGCGACCCGGGCAAAGCCTATAAAGAGGCGCTGGCTGAAATTGACGAACTGTGCGCGGCGCTTCTGCAGCCGGTCGATCGTGTGCTGATCGATGCGCATCTTGAGGTCGAACCGGTCGTTCCGGAGTCCAACACCACGCCGGATGAATACCGGCGCATGGTTGCCAAGGCGCAGGAATATATCCGCTCCGGCGACATCATTCAGACCGTGCTTTCGCAACGTTTCGAAGCGGACAACACGGCCGACTCGCTTGATGTTTACCGCGCGTTGCGCTCCATCAATCCGTCGCCCTATATGTTCTGTCTCGACCTCGCCGAAAGCGCGCTGGTCGGCTCGTCGCCGGAAGTGCATGTGCGCTGCGAAGACCGCCGTATAGAAGTTCGTCCGATTGCCGGAACCCGTCCGCGCGGCAAAACAGAGGCCGAAGATCTGGCTCTGGAAAAAGAGCTGCTCGCCGACCCCAAAGAGCTGGCCGAACACGTCATGCTGGTTGACCTTGGCCGCAACGACATCGGCCGTGTCTGCGAATTTTCGAGCGTCAAAGTGCCCGAGCAGATGGTCATCGAACGCTACAGCCACGTCATGCACATCGTTTCTGATGTCACCGGAATGCTTGCGCCGCAATACGATGCTTACGATGTTCTCCGTGCCACGTTTCCTGCCGGAACCGTCAGCGGCGCGCCCAAAATCCGCGCCATGGAAATCATCGCGGAACTTGAAAAAACCAAACGCGGACCATATGCCGGTGCGGTCGGCTATTTCAGCTTCGACGGCAACCTCGACTCCTGCATCACCATTCGCACGGTCGTACTCGATAAAAACAAAGCCTACGTGCAGGCCGGTGCCGGCATCGTTGCCGATTCCGTTCCCGAGATGGAATATCAGGAAACCCGCAACAAAGCCCGCGGCATGATGAAAGCGCTCGCTCTCGCGAAGCACTATGCCGCAGCAAGAGCCGGAAATTAGAAACTTGAAACTGGAAACTTGAATGAAAAACAACCGTCTTAAATCTCAGCTTTCAGGTCTTAGCTTTCAGGTTTCATATTTCACATTTCAGGTTTCGGAGTCCCTATGATTTTAGTGATAGACAACTACGACTCGTTCACCTACAACCTCGTCCAGTATCTCGGGGAGCTGGGCGCGGAGATGAAGATTTTCCGCAACGACAAAATCACTATCGCGGAAGCCATCGCTCTCAAGCCCGCCAAGGTTCTTGTCAGCCCCGGTCCATGCTCGCCGCGCGAAGCCGGTGTTTCGTGCGACATCATCCGCGAATTCGGCCCGCGTGTTCCGCTGCTCGGTGTCTGCCTCGGCCATCAGGCGATCGGCGATGTGTTCGGCGGAAACGTCGTCCGCGCCGCGCGGCTGATGCACGGCAAAACATCGCCGATTCTGCACAAGGGCGAGAGCGTGTTCAAAGGACTGCCCAGCCCGTTTGACGCCACGCGCTATCACTCGCTCATTGTCGAACGTGAAAGCCTGCCGGCTTGTTTAAAAATCACCGCCGAAACCGCCGAAGGCGAAATCATGGGACTGATGCACACCGAGTTTCCGGTGCACGGTGTTCAGTTCCATCCCGAATCGATTCTGACCCAGCACGGCAAACAGCTTCTTCAGAACTTTCTGAACATGTAGCGCATTTGCGCGAAGTTCTTTGGTGCGGCGGCAAGTGCAATGCGACGCCGCTTTTAATTAACAGAGCGGCCTCGCCCCTGCGGGTTGCGTCCGCACTCCAGAGGTTTTAAATTTCCCATTGAAAAGCCTGTTCAAAACCAGAACCGGTGGCTATTTTCCATCTCATGACGAGGGGCACTGTTTACGGAGAGAATTATGAAAAGTAAAGTTGTTCGGGTGCTGAAACTTTCCACGGTGATTTCCATGCTGGCTCTGCCGCTGTTCGGACAGCAAGATGCAGCGTTCTTCCGGGTCGTTTCGCCGACGAACTCGAAAATCACGGCGTTTTCCGGCGGCACACTGGCCTGGACAAACGCAGCCACCGGCGTGACTTGCACAGTACAACGGGCGACGACATTGATCGGATCGAGCAATTGGGTGGATTATGTCAAGTGCGCGGCTTCAAACGCTGTAATGTCTTTACAGGTATTTGATCCGGCTGCGCCATCAGACATGGCGTACATTCCTGCCGGAAGTTTCAATATGGGTGATGTGTTCGGCGAGGGCTATGCTTCCGAATGGCCAGTGCATTCCGTCTATGTCAGCGGATTTTACATGGGAAAAACTGAAACGACCAAAGCGCAGTGGGACGATGTTTATAATTGGGCTATTACTCACGGCTACAGTTTCACCAACGCCGGTTCCGGCAAAGCATCCAGCCACCCGGTGCAGACCGTAAGCTGGTATGACTGCGTCAAGTGGTGCAACGCCCGCAGTGAAAAGGAAGGCAAAACGCCGTGCTACACCGTCGATGGAAATGTGTATCGCACCGGCCAGAGTGCGCCGGACTGCAACTGGAGTGCAGGCGGCTACCGCCTGCCGACCGAAGCGGAATGGGAAAAGGCCGCACGCGGCGGACTGAGCGGTAAGCGCTTCCCGTGGGGTGACACCATTCAGCACACCAGAGCGAATTATTTCAGTTCCTCGTCGTACAGTTATGACACCAGTTCCACACGTGGCTATCACCCGACATACAACGACGGCGTTTACCCCTACACCAGCCCCGCCGGTTCGTTTGCGGCGAACGGCTACGGGCTTTATGACATGGCGGGCAATGTGTGGGAATGGTGCTGGGACTGGCGTGAATACGCCTATTATACGTCGTCGCCCTCGTCAAATCCGCGCGGCGCTTCGTCGGGCGACATTCGTGCGCTTCGCGGCGGCTGTTGGATCTAC
>JBAWXO010000170.1:0-4953 GCA_037144035.1 Kiritimatiellales bacterium | reverse complement strand
ACGTGTCGGTGAGATCCACGGTTTTGCATCCGAAGTGTTCAGCGATCTGCAGTGCTTCGCCGCGCTCTTCGGCGCTGACAGCAACTTTGATAAGGCCCATTTCTTTGACGACGGCGTCGTCATAGGTGTGGTCGACACAGCGCAGGACGTCGATCAGCTTGCTGACCTGCCGGATGATCTGGTCGAGGCCGTCGGCTTCGCCGCTGACGCCGATGGTCATGCGCGAAAATTGGCCGTCAATGGCCGGCGAGACGACGAGCGACTCGATGTTGTAGCCGCGCCGCGAGAAGGTCTGCGCGATACGGGCCAGAACGCCGGGCTTGTTGGTGACGTAAACACTCAAAGTATGAATCGGTTTTGCGTTAATCATTTTATTCTCCTTAAATTATTTTTTACAGAAGGTAACGAAGGAAAACGAAGGTCATTGGTTCGCTCCCGGTAATATCATTCTGGTTATTCCATTTTTCAAATGCACTTCATGAAAGTTAATCAGTAATCCTATCGGAACGTTCAGCAGTTTCATGTAGCTCAACAATTGCGCCTTATGAACCGGCAGGACATTTTCAACAGACTTCAGTTCCAGAAGCAGACAATCTTCAACCAGGATGTCGAATTTCAAAAATTCCTCAAAAACGGTTCCCTTGTATTCAATATCCACTTTCTTCTGAGCGGATGTTCCGATCTTCTTGAGTTCCAGTTCACGAAGAAAACATTTCTCATAGATTGACTCAATCAATCCAGGTCCTTTCTGCGAGTGAACCTCCATGGCCGCGCCGATGACTTCGGCGCTGAGCTTGTCGGCTTTCTGGAACAGCGGATGCATCCTTTGTTATCCTTCGTTTCCTTCTGTAAAATTCAAAACTCAGGTGGAACCCGTCGGTTTTTCGAGTTTCTTACTGCCCGCTTTCGGCGCTTCGATGATCATCGCCTCAATGCGCTTGCCGGCGGGAATCATCGGGAACACGTTGTCGGTTTTCTCGACCTCGCAGTTGATGAGGCACGGACCTTTGTTATAGGCCAGCGCGGCTTTGACGATGCGGTTTACATCGCCGGGACGGCGCAGGTTGAAGCCTTTGATGCCGTAGGCATCGGCCAGCTTAACGAAGTCGGGGTTGCCTTCGAGGTCCACACCGTGGGTGCGGTCATCGTAGAAGAGTTCCTGCCACTGACGAACCATGCCGAGGTAGTGGTTGTTGAGAACCACGAACTTGATCGGCAGTTTATGGAGCGCGGCGGTGGCCAGTTCGAATTCGGTCATCTGGAAGCCGCCGTCGCCGCAGAACGAGATAACGGTGTCTTTCGGACGGCCAAACTGCGCGCCGATGGCGGCCGGAACGCCGAAGCCCATCGTGCCCGCGCCGCCGGAGCTGAGGAAGTTGTTCGGCGCATCCGTTTTATAGAACTGCGCCGCCCACATCTGGTGCTGGCCGACGTCGGTGACAACAACGGCTTTGCCGTTGGAGAGTTTGTAGAACTCGTCGATGACGTGCTGCATCTTGAGATTGCCCTGCCGCTTGAATTTGAGCGGATATTTCTGCTTCCAGCCGTCGAGGGTTTTGAGCCACTCGCCAGTGTTGAGCTTGCCGACGTGCTTGCTAAGTTCTTCGATGAAGAGTTTTGCATCGGCGATGCAGTGGATCTGCGGGCGGATCATTTTGCCGATTTCCGCCGGATCAATGTCCACATGGATGACCGTGGCTTCTTTGCAGAAAAATTTCGGGTCGCCGATGATGCGGTCATCAAAACGCGAACCGATATTCAGCAGCAGGTCGCATTCGCACATGGCTTTATTGGCGTAAGCCGTGCCGTGCATACCGAGCCAGCCGAGCGACAGTTTATGCGTTTCGGGGAAAGCGCCCTTGCCCAGCAGTGTGGTGGTGACGGGCGCGTTCATTTTTTCGGCCAGCGCGCGCAACTCTTTATGTCCGCCGGAAATCAGAACGCCGTGTCCGGCCAGAATAACGGGCCGCTGCGATTTGCTGATGGCTTCAGCGATTTCTTTGACCTTGGCGACGTCAATCTCTCCGGAATGAAGCTTGTAACCGGGGATATCCATTTCAGCGTGCAGATCGCCGGTGAACGGACCGGCGCTCACGTCTTTGGGAATATCGATCAAGACCGGGCCGGGGCGGCCGGTGGTGGCGATATGAAACGCTTCACGAACCGTGCGCGGAATGTCGTTGGGGGATTTGAGCAGATAGCTGTGCTTAACAACCGGCATGGTGATGCCAAAAATGTCCGCTTCCTGAAACGCGTCCTTGCCGATCATCCACGAAACCGACTGTCCGGTCAGGATAACCATCGGAACGGAGTCCATGTGCGCGGTCATGATGCCTGTGATGACATTGGTGGCGCCGGGGCCGCTGGTGACGAGCGTGACGGCAGGCTTGCCGGTGGCGCGGGCGTAGCCGTCGGCCATGTGGGCGGCGCCCTGCTCGTGACGAACCAGAACAAACTTAATGTTGCTTGGCATGGTGATCATCGCATCGAAAATCGGAATAACCGAACCGCCGGAATATCCGAAGATATATTCGACGCCTTCCGCCTCCAGACACTTAATCAGCGCCTGCCCGCCATCCATAACTGTTTTTTCCATCATTTTCTCCTTAAAACACAATCCGGTCAAAAATCTTGACGTAAACTACCACCTATTTTTGGCCTATCAATGAAATTGTCGTAATTTTATGATAAAATTAAGACTCATTTTTCTGTGCTGTTTTATCAAATAGCCAAAACAGGATAAATTTTGGCTATATTCAGACAAACAAAAGCTCATTGCCGGGTTTTCAAAAAATAAAAAGCTTCTTCCTGCCGGCAAAACCCTTTGGTACCGTTGCGTCCCGTGAGTGATTCTCTGAATATTTTAATGGTCGCCGCCGAGAATGACGGTATTGCGCGCTGTAAGGTCGGCGGAATCGGTGATGTCATCCGCGACATTCCCGCCGCGCTGGCCGACCAGGGATGCAAAACCTCCATCGTCACCCCCTCTTACGGTTTTCTGCATGAGCTCGCCGGAGCCACCCGCGTCGCCGCCATCCGCTTCACCTTTGCCGGCCGGCTGGACGAGGCCGTGCTTTACCAGGTCCGTCCGCGTACCGAAGCCGCCGGACGCTCCACGCACTATGTCATCGACCATCCCGCCCTTCTCCACTACAACGCCGAAAAAGAGCATCACGAAATTTACAGCAACGATCCGCCCGGACGCCCTTTCGCCACCGACGCCACCAAATTCGCCTGCTTCTGCGCCGCCGTCGCCGCCGCCGTTAAAGAAAATCTTTTCGGCCCGCTCGACGTCCTGCATCTGCACGACTGGCACTCCGCCTTTTTGCTTCTCCTGCGCAAATACGATCCGGCCTGCGCCGCGCTGAAAAATATCCGCACGGTTTACACCATCCACAACCTTGCGCTGCAAGGCGTCCGCCCGCTCAGCGGCGACCGCTCTTCGCTCGAAAGCTGGTATCCCAATATTCATTTCGGTGAGGAAATTCCCGGCGAACTGCGCGACCCGCGCTGGATCGACTGTATCAACCCGATGGCGATCGGCATCCGGCTGGCCGATGCGGTTCACACCGTATCGCCTTCCTATGCGATTGAAATCCTTGAGCCCAGCCGCCCGCCGCAGTTTTTCGGTGGTGAAGGACTCGACGTCGATTTACAGCGCACGATGGCGACAGGCCGCCTGCACGGCATCCTTAACGGATGTGAATATCCCGACGTCTGGCCCGCGAAGAGTGACGTCAAAGAGCTCCTCTCTCTGATCAAAGCCGAAGCCGCTCACTGGGCGGCGCGCCGCAGCTCTCTCTCCTTCGCCGACTTCACCGTTTTCCAGACCTTGGAAAAACTGGAGGCCGCGCGCACTAAACCGTCGTTTATCGCCACCAGCATCAGCCGCGTTGTTGACCAGAAAATGCTTCTGCTCAAAGCGACCGGCAGTACCGGCCTGACCGGACTGGAAAAAATTCTGAAAGCCATCGGCCCGAAAGGACTCTACATCCTGCTCGGCACCGGCGACCGCGACACCGAAACCTTCCTCACCGAAGCCGCCGCGACGCACAGTAATTTTATTTTCCTGAACGGCTACTCCAACAAAGCGGCGAAATCTCTCTATGCGTCCGGCGATTTGTTCCTCATGCCCAGCTCGTTCGAGCCGTGCGGCATCGGCCAGATGCTTGCCATGTGCGAAGGTCAGCCCTGCTTGGTTCACCGTACCGGCGGATTGCGCGACACGGTTCAGCCCGGCGTGAATGGATTCGGCTTTGAAGGCGCAACACTTCAGAAACAAGTGGATCACCTGGCCGTCGCGCTCAAAGAGGCGCTGAACCTTCACGCCACCGAACCGGAAAAATGGAAATCGATCTGCAAAGCGGCCAGCGAAGCGCGCTTCCTCTGGAGCGACAGCGCGAAACAGTACATCGAAAAACTTTACAAAGGCGCCCGAGTCGATCAATTCAAGCCATTATTCTAAAACTCTGGAAGTATGATTGCGGTTGCCCGAGAAAAAATAATGGGTAAGCTTCCTGCATGACAAATCAAACGCTCGAACAGCGCATTCTCGCCGTCCTAAATAAGCCTAAGTATCAGCCGCTTACCCGCCCCGATCTCGCCAAGTCTCTGCGCCTGCACGAGACCGAGCGCAATAAACTGCGTCAGGCGCTGATCGATCTCCAAAAACAGGGCAAAGTGGTCTGTCTGCGTAAAAACCGCTGGGCTCCGGCGGGCGGCAAAAATGCTCAGCAACTGATCACCGGCAGTGTACGCGTGATGGAAAAGGGCTTCGGCCTTTTTGCGCCGGATGACGGCAGTGAAGAAATCTACATCGCCAGCGACGACCTGAAGTGCGCGCTTCACGAAGACCGTGTTTCCGTCGAGCTCTTCCAGAAGTCCGCGTCGGACCGGCGCGGCGGACGCGGTGGACGCGGCGGCCCCAACGTTCCAAGGTTTGGAAACCGCGAC
>JBAWXO010000169.1:0-4962 GCA_037144035.1 Kiritimatiellales bacterium | reverse complement strand
CGTAACGTGCCGCTACCGGAAAGAGTCCCGCCAAGATACGCTGTAGCGCCGTTAGTCAAATTTTCGATATCCAGCTGGGCGCCGGAGCCGATCGTAATCGCCCCGTTCCATTGCGCCGCACCAGTCCCGCTGTTCGTCAGCAGCATGTTGCCCTGCGCTTCAATTGCTGAGGTGCGGAGTGCCGTGCCGGAGATGACCGTTTTTACATCCAATCCGGCGGCGGCGACAATTTTGTTGCCCAGCGCAACGTTAGTCATATTCAGCGAAGAACCGTTGGTCAGCACCACATTGCCGGCCGAATTCCCGATGGAATTAGCTATAGTCATACTGGCGGTCACTTTATCCAATGTGGTTCCGCCGGTATAGGTGGACGCTGCGCCGAACTCAACCTTATTGGCTGCACTGCCTTTATAAACCAAACCGATGCCGGGAGTATCCGTCCAGTTATTCTGTATCTTCAGCGTACCGGTTCCGTTATGATTAAAGGTGATCACATTATTGGCGTTGCTCGACACCCAGTAACTGGTTTTCAGCGCTACGTTATTGGTTACGCCGGATGCAATATCAAAGCCGGTCTTCACCACAATCCGGTTGTTCGTATGGCCGGCAACGGTAAAGCCCAAATCAAACACCGGCCCATTATTAGTGTGTATCAAATTGACTCCCGACTGGATATAAACCACGTCCGCATAAACGCGCGTCGCAGTTGGATTGTTGTTCACCAAATCGCCCGACGACAGCCAGGTATTATTGGACGCGTTAAGGAGTGATCCGCCGATCAGCCAATCCAGGATCGTTACGCCGCTCGTCGGTGCCACTGCCGTCGACCATTGAGTTGCCGAATACAATGTCCGCGAGAGACCGATCCATTCATTTGTAGAACTCGCCGCCGTTGCAACCCCTGTTACACCCAGCACCAGAATCGCCGTTAGGATATGAATAATCTTTTTCATAATTCTTTACCTTTGTTGTTACAGCTTACCTTCGCCTGCCGGAAAATACTCACTTGGACGTATATATGTTTACTGTAAACGAAATTAAATGCAACATTTATTTAAATGATCTTTTTCCATCATCCCAAACTCCCTTCGTGATGTTCAGGACTGCAAGACCCTGTTGGCAAGCAACGCTGCGACACCAGATAAAATGGTTTTTTATCAGCAATATACATTACTTTTGCAACCAGACAGAAAGCCCCGGCGGCATAAAATTAGCGCGTTAACTTTCGTGCAATGAGCGTATCGACAAACGCAATTATTTAATTTATTATAAAACTGTAATCGGTGTCTTTACTCTATGTATTTTAAAGCGATGAAAAAAATATTCATTCTCCTGGTGATGGTGCTTTCCTGCGGCCTGACATCTGCCAAGGCCGGTGATGCGTTTTGCGTCCTGCCGCTCTTTGAGCCGCTCTTCGGCACCGACCTTTCCGAAGCACAGGCGCGGTTCGAAATGCAGCGGGTGCAAACACAGATCGGCAACAGCCGGGAATACTTCCGCACCGGCTTCAGCGGAATTTTCAGAAACAACGCCAGCGAGGAACGCAATTTCCGTCTGGCTTATGAATACAATCTGTCGATTGGCGTAATCATAGGAAACTCCCAAACCCACGCGCTGGATGTCACCCGCAAGAATCTGCTCAAAGAAGATATCCGCCGCTATCAATGGCGGCTGGACGGCCAGAACTGGTATGGCGTGGCGATCACCAATGCCGACACCTCCATTGAATATCCCGTCCGGGACTTCGACCGGCTGACGGATTCCCGCTATGCCTTCGAAGTGCAGGCCGTCTACGAAAGCAAAATCCGCACAGTTACTCAGTTCATAAAAGATCTGATGCGTAAATATCCCGGTGTACTGGCTTCCGTAAACACCGCCATTGAGGAAGAAATGGCGACTCAGGGAGGACTGTCAGACAATTATCTGGCCGACTACAGTCCGTTTGCTGTCACTGAATTCCGCGACTGGCTGCGCCATACCGGCGAATATAATGCCGACACCGGACGCTGGCCCGACGAAGGCGCGCCGGCGGAGATCACCGGGACTTTCCTGCTCATCAGCAACCGTTACCGCAGTGCGTTTTACGATGATCCGACCCCCGCCGACGCGAATGGTACCGGCAGTTCCTTCAACACCCGTTTCGGAACCTCATTCACCACATGGTCTTTGCGCTACTACGACCTGACGCTGTTCACCAACAAAATTGCCTACACGAATTATGCCGGGCACGAAGCCGATTTCGATCCGACACCGGAAAGCGGCACCGGCTTCACCGCTGGCGGATTCGACGCGCCGCGTGTCCGCCGCACCAACGAGGCCTACTGGCTGGCCTGGAGCTGGGATCTGCTCGATCACGGCCCGATAAATAATTTTTCATCGCCGGCGGGGAATCCCCGCGTCCCGGCCTTCGGCTTCCGCCAGCAGATGGTGCGGCACTGGTGTACCGACACCCTCAACTGGGTGCGCGACGAAGGAATCCCCGCCGAGCTGCTCTATGCCCATCAGATCCCCGGCGAGGTCATTACGGCAAGCCGCATCCGCAGCGGTGCCACGCCGGTCTGGACCGGTTATTACGAACCGGGGCAAACTGTCGGCATCACCCGCTTCGGTCTGATTGAACCCGACCTGATGCAACAGTACGCCCGCCGCTGGGGCATTTTCGAATGGCATCCGCGCTCATGGAGTGCCAGTCGCGGGCCGACGTATGATACGGATCTATACAACGACACCCTCACTTCGCTGGATCGCTATTACTGGGGCGGAGCACGCGTACTTTTTCCCGGCTGGTGGTCAACGAACAGTATAACCAGCGGCACAACTTTTCCACTGAACGACTCCGGCTTCGCAAGGGGACTTAAAGACTGGCTGGCGGCCCGCAGCGATGTTCCGCTCCCGACGCTAGGCGACGGTTCCGGGCTGACTGCTTCGTATTTCAACAACACCAATCTGACCGGAACCGCTGTCGTAACCCGCACAGACGGGACGTTGAACTTCATCTGGTCGGGTACAGCCCCGGCGGACGGAGTTTCATCCAGCCTCTTCTCCGCCCGCTGGACCGGCTGGATTCAGCCGCTCTACAGCGAAACCTATACCTTCTTCCTTAACGCCGCCGACGGAGTAAAGTTCACGCTGAACGGAAATCTGCTGATCAACGACTGGAGCAACCGCACTGCCGCCGTCGAGCGCAGCACATCGGCAACTCTGCAAGCCGGAAGTCTGTATCCGGTTACCCTCGAATATTTCTTCTCCGGAACCACCACCGCCCAGATGGTCTGGCAGTGGAGCTGTCCGTCTATGCCCAAACTCACGGTTCAGCGCAGCCAGCTTTTTCCGGCAGACGACACCGACGGCGATGGGATGAGCGATCTTCAGGAAACACAGACCGGACGGGATCCCCGGCAGGCACTGGATATGGCCTTTTTATTCGATACCAACGGCAATTCCGAAGGCTGGAATTCTTATAGCCAGCTTACAAATGCGCTGGTAACGAATGGCGTTTTTTCCGCCACGGCATCCGGCAATGATTCGCAAATGTATTACACCCTGCCCGCTAACTTCCGCACCGAAGCGGTTCCGGGCTTCACCATCCGGATGAAAAGCAGTCAGGCCGGACGTGTCGATCTTTTTTGGAAAAGCGCAACCGCCAACTACGCCGCCGAGCGGTTACTGTCTGTAAACCTGACGGCATCAAACCAGTGGCAGAATATTTTCTTTACCTGCGCCGGGCATCCGCTCTGGAACCGCTTCCCGGCCTCCGCATTGCGGCTCGACCCGATCAATATCCCCGGCGCGGCCATTGAAATCGACTGGATACGCGCCTCCGACAGCGATTTGGATGGCGACGGATTTGCTGACCTGGCAGAACCGTCCGGCGACACCGATGGCGACGGTATTCCGGACGTGCTGGATACCGATTCAGACAACGACGGCATGACCGACGCACAGGAAAAGCTGGCCGGCACCGATCCCCGCGATCCCGGCGCCAGCCTTCGCCTAAGCATCTCCGGCCCCGGCGCATTGCGCATTCCCGGAGTTCAGGGCAACTACTATACCCTCTTCCGCTCTGCCTCGCTGACCGCGCCTTTCTGGCAATGGATCACCAATGCCGGACCGCTTGTCTCAGCGCAAGATGTTATCCTCACAGACACCAACCGTCCGGCGCAGGGATTTTATAAAGTGAGGGTATCTGAATGAAAAAACATATTCTGCTTTTTATAACGCTCGCCTTAGGCCAAACGCTCTCCGCACTGCCGCAGCCCGACCAGACCGTGATCTATAAAAAAACAGATCAAGGGAATCTCGCTCTGCATCTATTTCTCCCCGCAGGACAGGCACAGCAACATGGCCGTCCGTGTGTGGTTTTTTTCCATGGCGGAAGCTGGCTGGGCGGAACGCCTGAATATTTTTACGCGCAATGCAGAGCTCTCGCCGACCTCGGAATACCGGCCTTCGCCGCAGAATACCGTGTGAAAAACAAAAACGGCACCACTCCGATTGAATGCGTGAAAGATGCAAAATCCGCCATGCGCTGGATAAAACTGCACGCGAACAAACTAGGTATTGATCCCGAACGGGTCGTTGCGGCCGGCGGGTCAGCGGGCGGGCAGATGGCCGCAGCCACCGCCCTGCTGGATGATTTTAATGAGGAATCAGACGATCTTTCCGTCACCTGTCAGCCTATTGCGCTGGTGCTCTTTAATCCAGTCATCGACACCGGTCCCGCTGGTTACGGTTATGACCGGGTCGCGGCGTACTGGGAGCGTTTTTCCCCGCTGAACAACATCCGCCGCAAGGCGCCTCCTACACTTTTAATGCTGGGCAGCCGCGACAATGTCATTCCGGTTTCTTCGGCACAGGAATATAAAAAGCGGATGGAAGACGCGGGAAATCGCTGTGATCTTTTGATTTATGAAGGTCAGCAGCACAGTTTTTTCCATTTCAAAGAAGAAGGTAATCCATATT
>JBAWXO010000168.1:0-4970 GCA_037144035.1 Kiritimatiellales bacterium | reverse complement strand
CGGCTGGCTTTTGGCGCTGATGGCTTTGCGGCCGGTGCGAACCATCGCCAAGACCGTCGGAAAAATAACCGCCCGCAATCTCGACCGGCGGATTTCCGTTGTCCGCGCCGACCATGAATTCCGCCAGCTCGTCACGCTGATCAACCAGATGCTCGATCGGCTCGAAACAAGTTTTAAGCAGGCGGTGCGCTTCAGCGCTGATGCGGCGCACGAACTGAAAACGCCGCTGACGATCCTGCAGGGCGAACTGGAGAACGCGCTGCAGGCGGCGACCGACGGCTCCGCCGATCAGAGCACCTATAAGGAACTGCTCGACGAAGTTCAGCGGCTGAAGTCCATTATCCGCAAACTGCTTCTGCTGGCGCAGGCCGACTCCGGCCAGATGGTGCTGACCAAAGAGACTGTCGATCTGACGCGCATGATCGAAGACGTTCGGGATGATATCCAGGTTCTCGCCCCCGGACTTGAGGTTCGGGCGGAGCTTCAGCCGGAAGTGAAAATAACCGCCGACCCCGACCTGCTCACGCAGGTGATTCAGAATCTGGCGAGCAATGCGGTTAAATTCTGTCGCGGCAAATCGCCGGTTATTCTTTCGCTGAAAACCGAAGGTGACCGCGCGGTCTTCCGGATTTCCAATCGCGGTGAAACCATTCCGCCCGAAGAACGCGGACAGGTTTTCGAACGGTTCTACCGCGCCAACAAATCCCGCAACCGCTCCATTGACGGCGCGGGGCTCGGCCTGAGTCTGGCCCGCGAAATCGCCCGCGCTCACGGCGGCACACTGGAACTGGAAGATGGTGCCGATGACCGGACGGTTTTTTGTCTGACGCTACCGACAGCCTAAAGGCAATTCCTGGTCCAAATATTGGAAACGATTATCGGCTGATAATATCTCTCGGCGTTATCCAGCGCATGCTGGGTCGCATTATTCTGAAATCCGAATGCCTTTTAGGATTTCAAGTGCTCTCTCCTGACACTTAGCCAATCCTTCTGCGGATTCATCCTGAAAGCTCAAGGTGACAAGAAACCTTTGATTTTTGGCGAGAAGATAGCAGGAATAGCCTCTGCCGGAGGGGATATTGATGTTATTCAGGATCGGGATGCCATGGTAATCCAATATTCGCGGATACCATGTGTAGGAGTATTTTTCATGAAACAAAATGCCGCACACGTCATGCTCTTGGGTATAAACCGTCTGGTCGAAAATCGTTCCATTCTGCCAGCCAGACTTATATTTGTGTGACGTAATTTCAGGGGCTTGCTGATCAGGGCGGATAAATCTGTTGCTGTAATCTTCCAAGCTGTAAGTTCGCCAGCCTGTCTTGAACGCGCCGTTGGTGGTTAGGACAATTAAAAGACTAAAGTAAACACCATTGGTGTCGATAAGGTAGTAATCATCGTAGATCGACTGCCCCGAAGGGATCTCTTTCGATTCTTGGGAAGGTGTTTGCTTTCCGAAGATTTCCTCGCTCCGAGCTTTCAGTTCAATCCTGAAGTGCTGAAGGCTTTCGCGATCCAGGAAATATCGAACTCCATTTGTCTGAAAAGAGCTAGCGCCGATCAATGTCGCAAGAGGCTTGTCCAAATCCATCGGCACTTGAGGGTTGCGCTGAAGATAATCTCGTATCGCCGTTTCTCGTTTGGCGTCCGGCGGATCGAACAAGCCGCCCTCCGCGTTCATGCTGCCGAGAGTAGCTATGAGTGCAATTAATGCAATGAAGTGTCTGCTTGCCATAACTATTTTTCTTTCTTCAGACAAGGTTGTTGAACGGACTTTAATCTAAGTTGGCAGACTAGCCGCCGATTGACGGGCGCACAATCCAATATTGGGGTGTAATACCAAGGCGGCCGCGTCCGCCGTGCGCGGCTACAGTTCTGTGGGTGCGGACGGTGGCCGCGCCTTTATAGATATTGTCAGATTACGGAACCGTAATTCAAAACCTCTGGGGTTTTCGGCGGCCCAGGCGTTATCCTGTTGTCGTTAAAGGGGAGGCGCGCATGAGAACAGGAACCGTACTTCGTCCGGCAGTCAAAGTAGAGCAAGCCTCCGGCTTGTTTAAACAACCGGGACGGTTGTTCTACATTTTTTCTATAACGGCGCTGTTCGCATCCATCGCCACGGCGGCGGATTTTCCGCAGACCGCGCTGATCCCGGCGGGCAAATTCGAAATGGGCGACCACATCGGATTTGTGGACCCCAAACATGGCGGCGATGAAACGCCGATTCACACGGTACGGCTGGATTCTTTTAACATCGGCATTTACGACATCACGACGGCGCAATATTGCGAGTTCCTGAATTCGGCGCTGGCGCAGAAGCAGATCGAAGTGCGCTACGGCGGAATTTATCTCACCGGCGGAGAAGACCTGCTTTGCGAAACGCGGAAGATGTCGCCATATAGCCGGATCGACTGGGACGGCTCAACATTTTCGGTGCTCGACGGAAAAGAAAAACATCCGATCGTTTGCATCCGCTGGCCCGGCGCGGCAGTCTATTGCAACTGGCTGAGCGCGCAGAAAAATCTGCCGCTCTGCTATAACACGACGACGTGGGAGTGCGATTTTAACAAGAGCGGTTATCGTCTGCCGACCGAAGCGGAATGGGAATACGCCGCGCGTGGCGGGTTAAATGATCCTTACGGAAATTTTCCGTGGGGCAGTGACGCCGACGCAACCAAGGCGAACTGGCCCGAATCAAAAAATCCGTTCCGCACCGGTCCGCAGCCGTGGACCACGCCGGTCGGATTTTTTAACGGTCAGTTGCAGCACAAGTCCGACTTCGGCTGGCCCGGGTCAGCGGAAAGTTTCCAAACCTCGGACGGCGCAAACGGTTACGGCTTGTACGATATGTCGGGCAACGCATGGCAGTTTATCAACGACTGGTATGGCCGCGATTATTACGCCTACAGCCCCGCCGATAATCCGCCCGGCCCGGCGCAGGGCAGTCTGGTGCAGGACGGCAAGCCGTATCGCGGCATGCGCGGCGGCAACTGGTATAACGGCGAGAACGGCCACGGCCGCGTGTCGAACCGCAATCCATCCTATTACCGCGGACCGAAAGATCCGGATCATCCGTATTACCATTTGAGTTTCCGCGTTGTTCTGCCGGTTGACGCCGAGAGCCGTCCGGTGATCAAGCCCACGCCGGTGCAAAAGGTGGCGCGCGGCGATGGCGATCGCCAAAAGGGCGGCGGCGACCGTCCGGCGCGTACCGGGGCACCGAAGCAAGTTCGCAATGATTCCGTCACTAGCTCACAGCAAAAGAATTCTTCGTTTTTGCTGAGCAGTCCCGAGGTGGCGGACGGCGGAGCGCTGCCGGTGGAGTTCACCGCAGACGGGGCCGCAGCGACTCTGCCGCTGGAGTGGAAAGGCGCGCCGGAAGGAACGAAGTGTTTTGCGGTCATCATGTACCATATAGCACCCGACGGAATCAAGTGGTACTGGATCCTTTACAATATTCCGGCGGACGTTCAGAGCCTGCCGAAGAATGTTAAAAGTGTCGGCACGCTGGGAGGCAACAGCGCCAACAATCGCATCGGCTATGCACCGCCGATGTCCAAAGGGCCGGGCGTGAAGACGTACATTTACACGGTTTATGCTTTGTCGGAGGCGCCGGCAATCAGCGCCTCGCCGGACCGGGTTGACCGCGAAACACTGCTGGCCGCGATGGAGGGGCGCATCCTCGCTGCGGCGGAACTGCGCGTCGTTTATTCGCGGCCATCTCAAAGGTAGGGACAGACCGCCGGGCTGTCCGCACACATGCTAAGGAAACCAACTCGGAAAACCATTCCGCCGTGCGGCGCGCTCGGCGATCGCGCCCTACCTAACAACAGCAGGTTGTCTGCGGAGTTCGACAATTGTGTTCTGTCTTCTCAGGTAGGGACAGACCGCCGGGCTGTCCGCGATTACGAAACCGTAATGAGCATTCCCTTGGGTTTCCGGCGGCTGCGGCGTTATTTTACCAGCAGAGAAAATAACCAAGGGGGTTCCGATGAAAGCCGCAGTTCTCAGTCTTACTCTTCTCACCGCCGTTTCTTTAACATCCTTCAGTCAGGAACAGCCGCGTCAGGGCGGCGGAGGGAAAGGCGGCCGCGCGGCGATGCCGGAAAACAAAACCCCGGTGTCACCGAATCCGGGGCAGACAGTCGGTCTGTTTCTGAATAACGATAAAGCGTTTAACGGATTCACTCTGTTTGCGCCGAAGCACAACAACGTCATTTACCTGATGGACAATCAGGGTTCGGTTGTCCATCAGTGGAAGAGCGCCTATGAGCCAGGCCAGTCGGTTTATCTCAAGCCCAACGGCAACCTGCTGCACTGCTGCTTCACAAAGAACAAAGGGTTCACCAGCGGCGGCGAAGGCGGACGGGTAGAGGAGTTTGACTGGGACGGCAAGCTGGTTTGGGAGTTCGAGTATTCGAGCGACGAGCATCTCTCGCACCACGACATCGCGCCGTTGCCGAACGGGAATATCCTGTTGCTGGTCGTTGAGAAAAAATCCTACGAACAATGCCTTGCCGCCGGATTTACCGCTGAAATGCTGCGCGACCGCCAGCTGTTTCCCGATTCGGTTATTGAAGTACAGCCGACTTATCCCAAAGGCGGCAGGATCGTCTGGGAGTGGCGCGTGTGGGATCATCTCATTCAAGGCTCTGACAGCGCGAAAGCCAACTATGGCAATGTCGCCGAACATCCGGAGCGGATCGACGTGAACTGCAACGGCCGTTCCGTGCCTGCATTCTGGAATCACATGAACTCCATCTCCTACAACGCAGAACGCGACCAGATCATGCTCAGTGTTCGCGGCTGCAATGAAATCTGGCTGCTCGACCACAGTACCACGACGGCGGAAGCTGCCGGACACGCCGGAGGCAGACATGGCAAAGGCGGCGATCTGATTTACCGCTGGGGAAATCCGGCCGCCTATAAACACGGAACGGAAGCCAATCGCCAATTGATCCAGCAGCACG
>JBAWXO010000167.1:0-4976 GCA_037144035.1 Kiritimatiellales bacterium | reverse complement strand
GAGCGTTTGGCTTTATCGAGGTTGCGCGCTTCAATCCGGTTTTTGCCCGGAATAATGTCCGCAAGCGGAACGTTATAAAATTTCACCTTATCGGCGGTCGGATACCCGTAATCCGATTTGAAAACAGGCGGGACTAGTTCCGTTCCCTCATGCTCGCACGCCGCAAGCACCTTTCCATTCAGGCGCGCCTCCATGTTCAGGTCGTTGCAGACATCGAATGTTTCCACGCGCAAAATGGCTCTGGGAAAAATTACCTTTGAGGTGTCATCCGGAATCACCACTTCCTCGATGTACTCATCTTTCACCCCCTTGTTTCTCTCTTGCATCAGCCGCTGCTGAAACGGAATCATCACGTAATTTTTAGAGAGTGTTTTTAGATGTTCTACATCGGTGATACCTTTGAGTTCTTTGGCGGCCGCCACCCGTGCCTCATGGTATTGAGGCGAACCGTGCGGCAGATAGTCATAGTTGAAGAACGAAATCCCGTCTGCTCCGCGCGAGAGGAAGTTCAGCGCCGCCGCGCGGTACGTGGTGGCAGGTGTCAAACGGTTACCATTATTATAACTAGAGCCCTTCGGCACAGCCATTGCCTGCGACCAGCCTTGTAGCTCTGCGTAAAGTTTGGCGGTTTTGATCTCAGCCTTGAACCCTTCGATGTCCACATTCAGGGTGTGCAAATAATACGGCGACACATTGATCATGTGCACCAGACCCAGCTCATCCCAACGCACCACATCCAACCCTGCCATATTGCATTTTTTGATCGTTTCGGGAACGCGCACACAGAGTTTGATCGATTTGCCGCGCTCTTTGCCAATCCGGTCAACCATTTCGCGGACGCGTTTGACAAAGCCGGTCATGGCCTTTTTGCCCTCTTCCATTTGGTTGTTATAGAAGAAGCGAGGTGCGCGCTGGAAGTCGAGTTCCAGGCCATCCAAGTCGTAATAGGTGACCATCTCCTCCAGTTGCGCAAAATACCAGTCGCGCACCGGTTCAAGCATATAGTTGTGCATCCGCACTTGGTCGTCATCCCACTTCCACGTCGTCGAGGTGTCTGTATCCGCCAGCCAGTATTGCGGGTGGTTGCGAAAGAAGTCATCATGGGTAGAAAAATTCTTATCGACCTGATTGTGCGCCTCGTTCATACGGAACGAAAGGAAGCAGTCGCGGTCGATTTCATGGGCGGCTTCCAGAATGTCCCGCACCGGATCGCCACCGTTGCGGATATACTCCTTAACATAATCAAAACCTTTCTTTGCCGACCCGCTGCTCTCCTTCATCCACATTGGATTCACCGCTGACGGATAAGCCAGTGAACGTCCCGCGTTCGGGCAAACCATCACCAGATCCACGTCGGTGTCTTTCAGTTTTCTGGCGAAGCCGCCGATGTATTCCGGGCCGGTGGTTTTCGGATCGAGACCTTTCGTAAAGGTGTAGCAAATCGCACCGTCATGATTGAAAAGACACTTATACTTCACCTCCGCCGAGGCGGGATGAAACGGGGGCATCGCCGGCGGCAGCGGTTTTATTTTTTCACCCGGCACCTGAGAAACAGAAACCGCCACCCATGTTTTCTCCGCCACACCGCCCGGAGAAGGACTGCCGCTTAAACTCAGGTTGATCAGCCCCTCTTCATGTTTAATATACAACACTGCTTTGCTGACTCCAGACACCGGCGGCAGCAGAGCGATGACGGCACCGTAGTTACCTGTAGAGTTTATGGCCCCCTGAAACTCGACCGCCCCGTCTTTTACGCCGCCCGGGAAATCTGTGAACCCTTCCGGGGAGGCAACCCGCACGCCTTGAGGAACGATCACTGTGCCGGCAGCGGTGTAGAACGTCGTTTTGTTTTCCGATGCCCGGTTTGCATTGCGAAACCCGATGGACTCAATATTCACCGGAGCCTCAAACGAGAAGGTCAGTGTTCCGCCCCCAAAATCTTTGGTCCGGATATCCGTCGCCATCGTTTTATCAATCGCCCTGGATGCCGCCCATGTAAACGGTACTCCGGAAAAACCGCCCTTGCCCGCAGTGCCGCCGGTTTGAGCGTCAAATTTTGCGGCGCCGCCGGCGCGGGCGGTCAGGGCGGACAAACCCAGTATCAGCACGGTTGCGGTTTTCAGTACAGTTTTCATGACTTACTCCTTTTCCTTTGGTTTATTTTTGCGGTGTTACAACGAGCAGTCCCCAGAGGCTGAGCGCCGGAACTGTGACCTGCACCCATTCTCCACTGCTGGCAGTTTTAAGAGCGGCCTCCTGAACCAGCGACTCATAAAAAGAGGCTTGCGCCGGGCCGCGCAGTTCGCCATTTTTGCGCACGGCTCGAGCGGCGGCGTTCAGAGCGGTGAGCGGCGAGTGCAACAGGCGGCCAGCAACACACCATGAGGCCACAACGCTGTTCGTTAATAATTGACTTACATAAATCCCCTTGCGACGGTTATTAATCGAATTGCATATCGAGGCAAGTTGCATACCGATTCATCCTTACTGAACATGGTTGAGCCGGGCCTTTTTCTCCTCCGCTATCTTCTTTTTCGCCAGTTCCTGATCCTTCTTCACCAGCTCCGCTTCAGCCTTTGCTTTTTCCCACTCCGGAAGAACCAGCCCCACGTGCTGTTTGAAGGCAGGCGAATTGACGGCCTCGTTATCCGGTTTGAAGGGAACCGCCGACCGCTTATCCGGAGAGCGAGGTCCTGCCTTGATCTCAAACGGCACAAAACCGACCGCCCGAGCCCGCTCCAGCGTCGCTGAATCCATCCGGAAATTCCCTTTCTCCGGATCTTCAAAAACAACCGGCGCAATCATGGATCCGTTGCCATTGATCGCCCCGGCATGGGTGGCGTGATCACCGAACGTAATCGGAGCGATCATGGAGCCATTGTCCAGCCCGGTTTTTTTCCGCCATACGTCAAAGTCCATCGTACCGGCATATTTCACCCCGAAATCGCCTTTGCGAGCCACTTTCACTTCGCTTCCCGTCTCCAGACTCCAGATTAGATTGCTTTCGGACCGGAAGTTGAAATCAACCGGATCGGAAAACTTTGAGATGTAAACCGCCGGCGATGAGGCTGCAAAAATGTTGTGCCTTAACACCGCAATGGGCTGTTCGAATTTTTTATCGGTGGGCTGTCCGAAGGCACTTTTGCAGTTATAAACAATGTTGTTTTCCGCGAGGTTATTGAACCCTTTGCTGTGAAGCCCCTCATAATTGCTGTTGTAAATCAGATTATTGCGCACCTGGAAATGGCTGGCATCCCCATCGAGATAAACCCCGCTTGCGCCGTAGATGGTGCAATTAAAATCGTGCAGAACATTTCCGGCAATCTCAACCCCCAGTCCAACCCCGTTGACGTAAACCGCCGCCATATCGTTGCCGGTCCAATGGCCCTGTCCGAGATGATGCACATGGTTGTTCAAGACCTGGTTGTCCACGATGGAAAAATCGAAATCCCTGCCCCAACGTGCACCGAGATGAATGCCCGTAAAGAAAAAGTCGCTGACCTCATTAAAAGCCACCACAGAATTCCGGGTTTTGTTCAGATTGACGGCGGCATGCCCTGGGAAGAGCCGTCCACCGTTCCGGATCCGGTTGTCGGTGATGCGCAAGCGCATGGTGGTGCCGGATGTGATTTGAGCCGACTCCAGCTTATCGCCGAACGCACCGTAGGTATCGATGGCCCCGCATCCGAGGTCGAAAAACTCGTTGCCCGCCACGTCGATATCGCGCGATCCGTTGATCAGCTCCAGAGCGGTTTCACCCAGATGGCTGAATTCACAGTTTTGAATGACAGACCGGCTGACCGCATCGAAGCGGATCACCGCCGGCCCCTTGCCTTGATAATTATTACCGCTTCCGACATGTTTTTCGGGACTGACCTCCGTGTGGCTGAAGGTGATGCCGTCGAGGACGACCTTTTCGATCCACTTGCCGGGAGCGCCCTTGACCACCAGCAATTGTTTAAGCCTCGGGGCCACAACCTCTGCAGTTTCCGGTTTTTCTCCCGGACGCGGGATATAGGAAAGCCTGCCAGATTTGCGATCGAGGTAGAACTCGCCTGGATCTCTCAATTCCTCGAATACATTATATATACGGTAATAGGCCGGCTCATAGAAGGTTCCCGGATCATGACCGCCGGGAACCTCTTCCCCAACGAACTTGCCATGCGAGGGGTGGGCAACCAGGAGATGCCGATTGTACGTTTCCTGCTGGAACCGTACCGTCTGCGAAGATTCGTCTATTTTCTTGATCGTATGATAGCCGTGATACCACGAATAGCTGGAAATCACATAGACATCATCCAGCGCGTGCCAGTCCTTTTGAAATTCTCCTGGATTGAAGAGAAACGCATCCTTGGCTGAATATTGCCAGGCATCTTTTTTACTGCGGTCGGCTTGCGGAATCAGCAGATCCTTAATCTGCAGAAAACCACCGTTCTTGGGGACCACGGGAACGGTCGCCCTTTGACCGTTGACCCACAGTTGACGGAAATAGCATTTCCCAGCGGCCACCTCCGGCAATACCTGAGTCCAGACCTGCCGGCCATTGACTGTTTCAACGGTCCAGTTGTTTGACAGCTTCACGCCGCCGCTCAAAACAGGTTTTTCGTTTGGATAGGCCTCGAGGGTCAACGGCCAAAGGCCGTTCTGGTCAATCACCAGCGGCTCCGGCAGCTCATACCGTCCGTCGCGCAGGACAATCCGGACACCATCCTGCCGACTGGAAGAACCCGGCATGTTCTTTGCTTCTGCCTCAGCGGTTTTAACTGCTTGCGCACCCACCGTCATGGCTTTGCTGAGGCTGGCGAGAGGGGCTTCCAGATTGCCGGCGGCGGAATCATTTCCCTGAGGGGAAACATAAATGGTTTTCAGATATTGTCCGGCACAGAGAAGTGGTGCCGAAGCCAGTACCGCAGCCAAAATAAACCTGTATTTTTTCTTCATGGTTTTGTTCGCTCCTTTTCTGATTATTTACTCCA
>JBAWXO010000166.1:0-4989 GCA_037144035.1 Kiritimatiellales bacterium | reverse complement strand
ATAACCCTATGATGGAAGGCATCTTGTGCTGATCAAAGTCAACTTCGCCGAAGTTTAAAAATGGAATGTCTTTCGCCTCGGAATTCAGAGCAAATTCAAAAGAACTGTAGCCGCGTCTTTTGGAGGGTCGCCGGCCTCGGCGACCATGGACGGCGAGGCCGCCGTCCCTCCAGAGAGAAATGAGATCGGCTACAACGTTTCATAAAACGCTATAGGAGGTTTTCCCTCAGAAGGCCGCTTCAACTTAGGTTTTCGGGTTAAGTCGTGGTGAATGGGCGGCCGTGCTTCACCGTCATTCGCCGAGCTTTTCACCAGGGGATAATAGCGGTTTTTTTCGGAAGGCAGATGGGGTCATGCCGACTTTTTTTCTAAAAAGTTTGGTAAATTGAGCCTGATCAGCCAGTCCGCATTTTTCGGCGATTTCATCCATGGTGAAGGCGGTCGTGTGTAGCAATTTGGTCGCGATCTCTATTTTTTGCCGATGGATTTCTCCCAAAGGAGTTCGATTCAGGGCGTGTTGGAATTTCTGTTGCAACAAGGTGCGGCTGACTCCCGAGCATTTAACCACGTCCGGTATACGAATGGGCTCGATGCGGTGTTCCCGGATGTAGTTAAGCGCTCTCACAACAGCCTCATCCCGGATAGCCAATATTTCAGTTGAACGACGCTCAATGATGCCGATCGGGTCAAGTTGGATGTGACGCGCAGAGATTTTTTTCCTTCGCAGATGGGTATCCAGCAAGCGTGCCGCTTCAAACCCAATCTGTTTATAGGGGAGCTGAATGCTGGACAGAGAAGGATGCGCGATTGCACACAGATGTGTATTATTATCAGCACCCAATACCGCAACATCTTCTGGAACATTGAGGTTGAATTGTCGGCAGGCTTCCAGCACGTGCAGTGCGTGATTATCGTTCACCGTAAAAACCGCCAGCGGGCGGGGGTGGCGGCTGAGCCATTTCCCCAAAAGCGTGGTGTGTTTTTGTAGATCTTCGGATGGAAACAGTCCTTGGCTGCAGTGATTTTCAAAAAAACAGGTCTGTCCGCCATGCGCTTCGATCGTTTTTTTAAAGCTTTCAAACCGACGCATGGAGCGGGCGATTTGCATGGAACCGGTTATAAAAACAGGATTCGGGTACCCTTTGTTGATCAGATATTCCGCTGCTAATATTCCGGTGCTTTCATGATTGATGTCAATGGAGTAAAAATCTTTTTTAGGAAAAGGGTTGAAGAGCTCAATCCTAGGCAGTTTTGCCGATGCAATCGTTGCCTCAGAACTGTAGTATATAAGGCCGCTAGGCTGCCAGGATTGGATGATCTGCGCGATATCCTGACAGTTTTCGGCGACCCGGATGAGCCATTCGTCCTGTTGGTTATAATCCGCGATGCCTTCCATTACTGGAGATTGCTGGTCCAGTACCACCAGTATTTTTAGATAGGGTTTCATTTGAACCGAATTTTGAGTCACGGTAATCAAACGACCCGTCCAAGTCATGTTAAAAATGACAAATTTTAAACCAAAATTGCCATGTCGCAGAATTCAATTTAATGGTTTATTTCTTTGTGAAGCGAGCTGTGACCGTAATCGGGCAAGTTTAATTGTGACAGTCAAATTAGGAGGGTATTGGCGGATCAGCGGTGTAATAGAAATCTGATTGCCGATAAAAATTTTAAGCACAATATGCGGCTGTGCTAATGTGAAAAACAGCAACAGGAGGAAACCGTGATGAAGAGAAGTGTATTGATAATAAGTGTATTGCTTAACGTATTCGGAGCATGGGCGGCGATCGTTACCGATGACTTTAATCGGCCGGATACAACCTATAGCACGAATGGGTCGGCAATTGGTGCAAACTGGATAAACTGTTATACGAGTACGGTCTCGGCCTCGTCCTGGGAGATACACGGGAACCAGCTTTATGCCAAATGTCCGACGTATGTCGGTCAACTGGTTAATACCTCATTGCAGACGATCAGCGGAAACGGGACGAATTTCATACTGCGTACGGATGTTTCCACCGAATCGAATCGATGGATCGGAGTGGTATTCAATTATCAGGATCAGAATAACTATTACCATTTGAGAATTAAACCGGGATCAAAGGCCTATCAGTTGATAAGTGTTAAGAATACGGTACTCCTGCCTTTGATGGTGACCAAAATGGATGCAACTTCGCCTTTTAATACCAATACATTTTATACCCTAACGGTGACCTCTTCGAATGCCTATAACTTCGGATTTACCATCACGCAAACCGGCTATACGAATGTACTCAATCCAACCAAAACGTTTGTAGACACCAATTCCTGTTTTACCGCCGGATATGCCGGGATTTTTACGGGAGGAGCAACCTTAAAGGATCCGGACATGGTATTTGATAACTTTTATCTTTATCTTACTACGCCGACCATAGAACCGATGGTTATCAAGGTCAAGTGATCGTATATGCACGCGGTACCAGCAATAGCAGGATCGCCATTGATTTGCGAGAAACGGGCTGTGAACATGCATTCAGAGTGTTTGATTTAACATAGAACCCTAAAAGAAAAATGGAGCCCTGGTTTTCACTAATACCCGCGAATAATGAATGATGTACAAATAGTAAGTCTTTCATCGTTTTGGTGGACGGAAGCGGAGAGTCTATGCAGATGAGGCAGATTGATTTTATGGGTGATTATAGCACTTTCTGTTCAATTTGTCGCAACAAGGCAGGCGGGACGCCTGCGATACGTACCGCCGCCGTCTCGGCGGCCTTGTCTCCATTGCGACCAACTAACTCGAAAGTGCTCTAGTGTTCATGAGTGAAGATTAGTGGTTAGTTCATTTTTGTATCTAGGATAACAATAGATTTTGGATGGAGTGACGATGAATAAAAAAATATCAGGCCGGAATTCAACATTTCTGACAACAGCGAGGATTGCGGTTCTAATCGGACTTTCGTGCCAGGTTTTGTGGAGTGACGATTTCAACCGTCGTCCCGATGTGCCTTACACCCATGACGGCAATCAAATCGGATGGTATTGGCAGGCCAGCGGTACAGGAACCTGGTCGCTGAAGGATCACGAAATTCTGGTGGACAACTCGGACGCTTCTTTGCAAGAAGACAATCAGATATTGTACAACACCTGTACGTCACTGAAATCGGGCGATTGGAACGCCTCCGTGAATGTCCGGATCGAAATAGCAACCCGTCGGGCGGGGATGGCCTTCATGGTCGGGGCCGGCGGGAACGATTATTATCAGATCCGGCTGAAGGCAGACTCCAAAGAGGTGCAGGTGCTGCGCCGGGGTTCGGCTGGGGATTTGACCATTTACACACACACCAACAGCTCGTCGGAAACGTTTGCCCTTGAGAAATTCTATACCATAAACGTTTGGTCAACTAACGCCGCCCAATTTCAATGGAGGATTCAGAATGACGGCGGCACCAACGTGGCCAGCAGTTCATTTAACGATACCGGTTATACCAACGGCTATGCAGGAATCATCAAAAGCGTGGGAGATCCCTACCCGGATATCTGCCGCTTTGATAATTTTTATGTGCGGGAAATCACCGTTCCGCCGATCACCCCATCGCGGCCGCGACTCCAGATTACTTCAAATGATGTCGTTAATATGAAGGCAGACATCAGTAATCACGTGGAGCCGCGTTATTCAGCGTGGACCAATTTGAAAACCAGAGTAGACATATGGAAAGATCAAACCATGCCGGCTCCCTATACGGGAGGAGACGCACTATCATTTTATAACATCAGCACAGCAGCCGGACGCATTTCAGCCCAGTTGGCTTTGGCTTATCAGCTGAATGGGGACACGAACTATGCCGCTAAAGCAAAAGATATCTTATTGACTTGGGCACAAGCGACTCCACCGCCCGGAACTACGGTTCCTGAAACAAACTACTTTCCAGATTCGGGGATGATGATAGCACGAGGTATTACGGAGTTGATTTACACGTATGACTGGATTTACGACGGGCTTTCTCCTAACGAAAGGACTGTTATTACAAATTGGTTCCTGGCCATGCTTCCAACAGTTCAGGATAGTATAGACCGATGGGAAGGGTGCTATGCATTTTCTTCAAACGACCCTCGCAGGTACGTTGAAACCAACAATTTGGATTATGCATATTTTGGCAGACAATATCATCAAAATCACCTGGCATCGCACACCATGGCTTATCTTTTGATAGGGTATGCTCTGGGGGATCAAGCGCTGGTTCAGTTTGCGGTGGATAGCAAGGAAAATCCCCGTGATTACCTCGAACTGTTCGAGGGCGGCATCCTGATGGCGGGTGAGGTGTGCCCTGATGTATGTCGGGGTGATCCAGCGAATCCGCCACCTCAGGACGGCGAGATGTATGATCGTTACCGGCATACGGATAAGGGAAGTGGCCACACCAATGGAGCTGGATTGGGATATGCGGTTTTGTCACTTCACCAGATGATGTCCATGACCGAAACCCTTTATATTAACGGGATAAATTTTTACACCCGGGTAGGTGCTCATGGCGAAACCCTGAAGGCACCATTTGTTTTTTATGCCGATTTTTTGAGGCTACGGGATGCATCAATTAAAGGCGGATTTTATGCTGGAGAGTCAGTCCCTCTCTACGGACTTGCTGTTTATGAAGTTGCGAACAAACGATATCCCGGTACTCCGGAAATCCAAGCATTGTTGAACTCTACCAATCGCGCTGCGGCTCATGGGTCTTCGCCAACCTATTTTTGTTGTCCGACGGTAACACATGGCGAGCCGATTATCAAAGCCGAGGACCTTAGCCAGATCAAAGCGGATGACTTTAACCGGGCGGATACAACCTATAGCACGAATGGGTCGGCAATTGGTGCAAACTGGATAAACGGTTATATAAGTACGACCGCGGCCTCGTCTTGGAAGATCAACGGGAATCGGCTTTATGCCCAAAGTCCGGCGTATGTCGGTCAACTGGTTAATACCTCATTGCAGACGATCAGCGGAAACGGGAC
>JBAWXO010000165.1:0-4999 GCA_037144035.1 Kiritimatiellales bacterium | reverse complement strand
TCCAGCCGCAACGCGCCGTTGGCGCTCACACAAAACTGCGTGTAGTTGCCGCCGTAGAACGGAAAATCAAACTTAAAGGGAATCATCGCACTGAACCCTTCGTCCGCCGCGGTGATATACGGGTTTACCGGAGCAGGAGTGATCAAAGAGACGTCCGTTCCAATTAAGGAAATATCAATCCAGCTATACGGCGGGTTGGTGGTGATATATCCGGCCGCGAGCGCAGTGCTGTCGCTGATGGTGAAGGTCAGCGGAGCGGTGTCAGCGGTGTTGTTGATGATAAACGGCGCAGAGGTCACCTGTCCGGCCAATCCGGTAAAGGAAAGGCTTGAAACCGCATTGTAAGCCGGCGCAACGGCGGAGACATTCACAGAAACAACAACGTTGGTCGAGCCGCCCGTACTCCAGTTAAATTGCGCATTAAACGTCGTGCTGGTTCCCGCCGCCTTCCCAGACGCATTGGCAATGAAAGTAACGACCTGATTACTCTGTGGCTCGACGGTTACATTCTGCGCCGGAACGTAGCTAACCCACCGGGCCTGTCGCGGCGTGAGCCGCACCGACGTGCCGTTTGCGGGTTTGACCGCCAAGTTCGTATAACTGGAAGCGCCACCCTGAATGCCGATCGTCACATTGGCGAGGCCGAAGGTATTTGTGACCCCGGTGATGGTCTTATAGCGGAACTCCACACAGCCGTTGGTGAACAGCGCCACCTGAAAGGCGAGATTAGAAACTCCGTCTTTCGAAATTCCGGCGTAGGAAATTGCCAGACACTCGGAGTTCGCGTTGTAGAGAATCCCCCCTGCCGGCGAACTCAGAGAGCCCCAGAACGGAGCAAGCATCTGCGACGCCACGTTTGTGGCCGGCAGCAACTTGTTGTTTTGGTCTACACTACGCGCCGGAACATTGGTGGTGTTTATTAACCCGACGTATCCGTCGGCGGTGACGTAAAAATTGCTGTAGGTCGCCCCATAGAACGGGAAGTTGAATCCGATGCCCGTCGCCGCGCTGACACCATCGTTTGTGGATGAAATGTAGGGGTTGCTGGTATCCGGATCCTTGAGCGTGATCACGTTATTGTACTTCGCGACAAAAGCGCTGCCGCCAAGCGTTCCGGTGGTCACATCATACAATACGTCCCATGCGTTGGTGTCGGTGATGCTGAACGTGAGCGGGGCGTTACCGGCGTTGGTCACAACAACCTCGGTGTTGTTCGTGACTCTCCCTATCGGCAAATTAATGGTGATGGATGCAGGAGAAACCGACGGTATCCCTTGTTTGAACACGTTGATCGAAAAGGACGCCGGCCAACTGATCGCTCCGGCCTGATTGGTGATGCTGAACTGATGCGCGCCGTGCGCTACCGCATCTAGAATCGTCACCCGGTAGGTGGTTGAGGTCACGTCCCCCACCGCTAAAACCGGGTAACTCCGCGAAGTCAGATTAGAAATCGTGAAATAGGCCGGATCGGCTGAGAGCGAATTGACGATATTGCTGACCGGATCGGTGCCAGTGTTTTCACTGATAACGGCTACATCGAGAATCTCGCCTGGTTCGTATTTATTAGAAAAGATTCCGCCGGAAACCCAAGTGATGCTATTGGCCTTATAGCTGATCTGTGCGCCCAAGGTCAGGATAAAGTTAGTAGATACACCAGCAGATGCGCCGGCGGCAGTCGCGCCCACATTAAACTCGTAGGAGAAGTCATTCTGCGCATTGGTTCTTATAACCACAGAAAAAGTATTGGTCACCTCCTGAGGGTATTCGCGCGCGGCGGAAAAAAGCGGGCTGTTCGATGTGATTGAAAAATATTCCGGGTTGACGGCCGCCGAAACGGACGAGATGACATTGCTCACCGGCGCACCAAGGCTACGGATCACTATTTCCACCGTATTGGTTGCGCCAGCGGCGGAACCGACCGACCGGGCCGGATTGGTGAATGTTCCTTTGGGCGTGGTAATCGTGAGGCGGGAGATTTCAATCTTCCGATCCTTGGAAAAATCCGGCAACGGGGCCGTAATGTCCGCCCAGCTGTCAGCCATGCGGATATTGTCCACAGCGGCATAATTAGTCGAGCCGCCCGGCCGGAAGTTGCCGGTGGCGTGGAAACATAGATTGGAAATGGCGGTCAGAAGAATATCCTTTGAAGCATTCGGGCTGGTGTAATTGGCAAGCGCCGAGCCGTTCACGCTGTACCATACCTTTAGTGTCGCAGGACTCACATTAAGATTAACTTCCGCAATGGCCGTAAGAGAACCGTTGGTAACCAGCCCGGTTATACGGGCGATCGGTCTCCTCGCCGGAGCGCTGTTCGACAGGGAGCTGCTGTCCTTATCATAACCCAGCACAAAGCCGGCGGCTCTGTCGTCCGCCCCGCCGGCGCCTGTAAAATAGGCACCTAGCACCGTGCCGCTGTTGTTGTTTGTGGAAAGATCATACGCCACATCATACCGCAGGTAGTGCGTACCGGTGGAGGAAGAAGTCAGAGCGGCATTCAGAACAGCGCCGTTGGTCCATGCTGAGCCGGAGGTGCTGCCAACGCAAAGCAATACTCGATTACTGGCACTTGACAGGACATTTGTTGTCGCACTGGCGGTGTAGACCGTCGATTGAAAGTTGGTTGCGCCTCCGGAAAAGTTTGCCGTTCCGACCGCATTGGAAGCGCTGGTCAGCGCGACCCCGTACGGGTCACTCTCAAAGGTCCATTCATTCTGCAACGCAGCCTGAACCCCGATTGCACAAAGCGCTCCGCATAAAAAAGTCCAAGCAACCTGTTTCATCAAATCCCACTCCAATTTAAAGTGAGCCCGCCAAAACAACCATACCGGAAGGAAAACCCGCCAGGTCCTCCAGAGAAACTAAAACTTTTGCCAACCCGATTCCCCGGCCACCGTTCCGTTTTTCATATTTATTAGAGTACTATAACGGGAGCGGCCGGCAAGATAATAAACATAAATTGATGTTCGCGCATGAGCGCGGGGTATTCCGTGGGGTGCTGAATCGCCTACAAGGGGCGAATACAGGCTTCGGGACCTGTAGCGCCCACTATTTCCTCAAACAAAAAACCCGCCCTTTGCAGAGCGGGGTTTTCGATTCAACAGCAGACGCTTTACGCGACGTTGAACTTGGCGCGCACAGCCGCTTCGGCTTCAACCCAGTACTCAGCAGCGCCTTTGCGGTTGCCGTCGTTCTGAGCTGAAAAATAGGCCGCTTCGCTGACCATCGCGTAGAACCGCTCCGGAGCAACAACCGTCTTTTTCGCACCCGCCGCTTTGGCGGGAGCTTTCTTAGCCGCAACCTTCGGCGCGGCAGGTTTTACAGCAACCGGTTTAGCAACAGCGGCTTTTTTAACAACCGCCTTCTTCACCGTCTTCTTCGTTGTTTTCTTCTCAATAGCCATTGATTCCCCCTTTTAATAATTCCTGTCCGCGCTCTTTTTCGCGGCGGTCGGAACTCTAGTTTTCCACCCCCTAAATACAAGCCTAATTAGGCGCTTTAACTGAATTCTAAAATATGGTCTTATCCGCCCTGCTTTCAGCACGGAAAACACAGAATGAAAAAAGAATCCATCTCACTGGAAACACAGCTCTCCGCGTGGTGCGCGGAGACCTTTGCCGCCTGCTTCCCCAGCGTGGATTTGAGCGCCGTTCCCCTTGCTGTCATTCCGTCCCGGAACGAAGAATTCGGCGACTGCCAGTGCGAAGCCGCGATGAAGCTCGCCAAAGAGCTGAAAACCAATCCGCGCGCCGTCGCCCAGCAGTTTAAAGAAAAAGCGGTTCTGCCGGACTTCGTCGAAAAGATTGAAATCGCCGGGCCGGGCTTTATTAACATCTATCTCAAAACCGCCGCGCTGGCCGACCAGCTCACGGCTATGCAGTCCGATAAAAAACTCGGACTTCCGAACCTTGGAAAAAATCAGACGGTCATCATCGACTACTCCAGCCCCAACGTCGCCAAGCCGATGCATATCGGCCACATCCGCTCCACCGTCATCGGCAACGCTCTCGACCGCCTCTACCGCGCCCTCGGCCACAACGTCATCGCCGACAACCATCTCGGCGACTGGGGCACGCAGTTCGGCCTCATCATCCTCGGCTACCGCGAATTCGCCGATCAGGAAGCACTCAAAACCGCGCCGGTCGAAGAGCTCGAACGCATCTACGTCAAGAGCTACAACATGTCCAAGGAGGACGAAACCTGGCGCGACCGCGCCAAAGCCGAGCTGGTCAAGCTCCAGCAGGGCGACAAAGAAAACCGCGCACTCTGGGAGAAGTTTGTTGAGCTCACGCTCAGCGAATTCAACCGCATCTACAAACGTCTCGGCGTCTCCTTCGACTTCTACCGCGGCGAAAGTTTTTATAACGACCAGCTCGCCGGAACCGTTGACCGGCTGAAGAAGGAAGGCCTCGCCAGCGAAAGCGAAGGCGCGCTCGTCTGCGATCTCGAGGCCGACGGACTTAACGTCGCCATCGTCCGCAAGAGCGACGGCGGTTATAACTACACCACTACCGACATCGCCACTGTCATTTCGCGCACCGAAGAGTTCCAACCTTCGGAAATTATCTACGTCACCGACGAACGCCAGCAGCTCCACTTCAAACAGTTCTTCCACATCTGCAAAAAACTCGGCGTGCCGACCAAATTGACCCACGTCTGGTTCGGCCTCATGCGCCTGCCCGAAGCCACCTTCTCCACCCGCGAAGGCAACGTCATCAAGCTCGAAGCCCTGCTCAACGAAGCGGAAGCCAGGGCGCTTGAAGTCGTCAAAGCCTCCAGCCCCGGCATGGACGAAGCGCAGCAGCGCGAAATCGCCCGCGCCGTCGGCATCGGTGCCATCAAATACACCGATCTCAGCCAGAACCCGCAAAGTCTCGTCACCTTCACCTGGGAAAAAGCGCACGCGATGGACGGCAACTCTGCGCCGTACCTCCAGTACGCTTATGCTCGCATCGCCAGCGTCCGCGACAAGTACGGCTTACAGTTCCCCGGCCAGAATCCC
>JBAWXO010000164.1:0-5058 GCA_037144035.1 Kiritimatiellales bacterium | reverse complement strand
CTACATAAATATTGCATTTGTTATTGTAGAAGGCAAGTTTAGTAAAAAAATCGCTTTATATTTTTTAACCTTCCCGCTATACAGTTTAACATGGATTCCAATAATTATTGCTGGATTCCTTGACAGAAACAAGCGGGAATGGGTTCATACATTGCATACAAGAGCACTTGATATTCACGATTTGGAACACCTGGAAGTTGAAAAGGTCGGATAACTGATCGTATAACAGGTAGCGTAGTGGCTATCTGTTTTTTGTTTTTTCTGTTATTTCATTATGGCTTAGCCGAAAGGGAGAACAAATGGCCAAAAATAAGACAACCTTTGTTTGTCAAGAGTGTGGTGTGCTCGGCGTCTGCGGCCATGGGAAAGTGTGGAAGACGGAATCGGGTGTGTAGCGAAAACGTTCCGCCAACTTACTGCATTTCGTGATGAACCATTGCCAATGGGCATTGGATTGCAGAATGCCAAAACTGTAATCGTCAGAAAATGAAAAGCACTGCAAGGCATCGCCAGGTCGCACAGAGTTATTAACGAAAACAAAAATCGGACGTTTGGTTACACGCGAACAAACCAGAAAACGTGGTGCTGTCGCAACCGCTTCGACCAAATCGCGCCGCGCCCTCCAGAGTTGCCACCATTTTTCCAATTGATCGCGGTGCGCCGACTCAGACTCATGTTCAGCATCCGCCTTCTGTTGAATTTTCGGCAACACAAACTCTTGGACGTGTGCAAAAGCAGCAGGACACTGCTGAGCAGACAAGACATCATTTTTACCGAAGTCGATAATACAACGTTCCGGCATTCCGGAACCGGTGAGAAGTTCGCGGCCAATAAGATAAGGAAAAATGACAGCCTGACTTGCAGGATCACGCCGAATAAGTCCGGCGGCAGTTTGCGGAGTGACCACAAAACCGTCCAAGCCGGGCGTCACACCTTGGCACACAACAAAACTCTTTTCTCCATAAGTGAGTGTGCTTGCGTTGCCGACATCCGCTTTGTCTGACACCGCCGAATTAATCAGAGAAACTTCACGGAAGTTCAGTTCGTAATCTTTGGTCGCCGACTTGCCTTCATTTTTCCGCAGCTTTTTCGCCGCCGCCGTCGGCTCGACTTTAAACCAGAGCCGCTTGGTCTTCGGCAAAAGCGCGGCATCTTGCGTCTTGGCCCAGTTGGCAATAGAGACGTGGACGTTGGCCTCGCCGCTCCACGGCTGGTTGTCCACCGCTTCAACAATGGTGCCGTCGCTGACGACGTGATCGAGTCCGCCGACGCGCGACTGGTTGTTACGGATATTCTGCGTACCGACCAGTCCGGCGCGTCCAGTCATTGGATCGGCGGCGGTACAGGCCGGAAGATGATCGTGAGTGCGGCGGAACCAGTAAACGCAATAGTCGGCCATGCCGGGCACTTCGGGATAAAGAGCGCGGACACGTTCCACATAATCGGGGCCGAGTTGCGGCTTCAGGAGCTTGGCGCCGATGAAAGGCGGATTGCCGACAATAACGTCGGCGCGCGGCCACGGCGTACGGATAAACGCGCCGTCCGCTCCGGCGGTGATGAGAGCGTCGGTGGCGATAAAGTTCCGGTCGAGGTTGTCCAGCGGCAAGGCGCGTTCGGAAATGTGCAGTTCGTCTATGGCGAGCTTACGGGCGATCATCATGGTGACTTTGGCGATTTCGACGGCAAAGGGATTGATGTCCATGCCGTAGAAGTTCTGCGCCGAGAGATAACTCATGACATCTTTCCCCGGTGCGGCGCGGCTGGGGAATTCGTTGTTGATGCGCTCAAAAATGCGCGCTTCCAGCCGCTTCAGTTCGCGGTAGGCAATATAAAGGAAGTTTCCGCTGCCGCAGGCCGGGTCAAGAACGCGGAAGTTTTGCATCCGCCCCAGCAGTTCGTTCAGGCGTTTGAGCGTTTGCGCATCTTCAATCTGTTCGTGCCACGGATGAACAATCGTCGGGCCGATAATTTTCATGATGTCGGCGGGATGGGTAAAGTGCGCGCCCTGAGCGCGCCGTTCGTTACGGGTACCCTCGACCGTTCCGTCGTCCAGCGAATGCTCGAAAAGCGTACCGAAGATTTCCGGCTGAACCTTTTTCCAGTCGAATTTCGCGGCTTCGCGGAGCGCGACCAGTTCCAAATCTTTCAGCTCAATGCGAGCTGGCGCGGCAAACAGTCCGCCGTTGAAATAGGGAACGCCTTTAAACCGTCCACCGGTGACGGCCGGCGTGGTGTTCATGGCATCGAAAAGGCCGCCCAGCATGTCGTAGCTGTCCGACGAAGTGGAAATATCATCCAGCAACTGCGTGACGAAATATTTCGGCAGCAGATCAATGTCTTCGGCGAACAGCGCCACCAGCATTTGCAGAATAAAGCGCTGGGCCGTCGGCTGATCAACGCCGCGGTGGCGGAATTTCTTGAAACAGTAGGCCAGACGGTCGGCGGCTTCGCGGGTGACGGCGACGCGGTCGTTGTCAAAAAGCGGTTTGGGCTGGCCGGGAAAGAGAAAATTCAGCGGCCCATAGCGTTCCGGCAGTTCGGCCAGCGTGACGCTGCCCACCGGCGAATCCATCTGCGTTTCGAAATCATAGACGTGGAATTCGTCGAAGTTGCACAGCACCACATAGCGCGGACGGCCCGGAACGAGGCGCGTCCAGTAATCGAACGCCTGGCGGTAGTGTTTAGACAGATCGGTGCCGCGTTTTTTCATCTCAATGAGAACGACCGGCTTCCAAACGTAGTCCGCAAAGCTGACGCCGCCGCCGTCTTCTTTGGCTTTACGAACGCGGCATTCCGCTTCGCCGCCGACATCCAGAGACCCGGCATGACCGAAAGCCTGAAACAGGCGGTCGAGGAATATCTGCGCCTGCCCTTTTTCGTCACCGGTGATGTGCGCCTGTGTCCAGGTCACGAAGACAGCCAGTTTTTCGGTCTTTGGACTACTCATTTTTTATCTCTTGGAACCGGTATTGAAAGGCGTTTACTGGCGGTTAACTTAGTCGCCAGTCTGTTGACCGTCAATGAAAAGGACAAAGAGTGGCAGAGTTTTGCAATTGGAATGTCCAAAGATCGGAACTAACAGTTTGACATTTAGCTAAATGGCTAAGTATAAATGCGGCATGAATAAACCGTTGAATGTCCTAAAAGCCCTTTCCGACCGGAACCGCCTGCGGGTGGTCGCGGCGCTGATGCATCAGGAAGAATTGTGCGCCTGCCACATCATCGAACTCCTTGAAGTGACTGGTGCCACCGCATCGCGCCACATGGGACTGCTGATCCGCGCCGACTTGGTTCAAAGTCGCAAAGCCGGGCGCTGGGTGCATTACCGGTTGACCGACACGTTCCCTGCCCCGCTTTTCCAATGGCTGGAAACCGAAGTGCAAACCGATCCAGATATCAAAGCTGACCGGAAAGCGCTGATTAAAATCACCACCTGCGAACATTGAGATGGGAAAATGAAACGTGCAATCATCAAACCTGATCTGTGCATTAACTGTCCGGACTGTGCCGTTATCGCGACTTGTGACCGGACGGCAATAATCCGTGAAAATACTCAGGACAAACCGTGGATTGATTTTTACCAGTGCTCAGGATGTCTAAAATGCAAACCGGCCTGTCCGCAGCATGCCGTGGAAGAATTACTGCAACCCTGTACCGGTACACGCCGGATGAGCTGGTGAGAAAAAAGGTAAAAATGAATACAGCCGTTTGGCGCAAATATCTGGTTTGGGGTGTCGCGGGCATTGCGATCTGGTGGCTGGTGTACCGCAGTCTCGCGCCAATTGCGGCGTGGTTCACCTATTCACTGCTCGGAATGACGCACGGTTCGCGTCTGGCCGCCGCCGTTGAGTTTTTCGCTTATGAAGCGCCTAAGGTTTTGATGCTGCTCGTTTTGGTCGTATTCGGTGTCGGCATTGTGCGCTCGTTTTTCACGCCGGAACGAACACGTCGAATTCTTTCCGGCAAGCGCGAGTTTACCGGCAATGTGCTGGCCGCACTGCTTGGCATTGTCACACCGTTTTGCTCCTGTTCAGCGGTGCCGCTGTTCATCGGCTTCGTCACGACCGGCGTGCCGCTGGGCGTGACCCTTTCCTTTCTGATTTCGGCGCCCATGGTGAATGAGATAGCGCTGGTGCTGTTGTTCGGATTGTTCGGCTGGAGAGTCGCGACGATCTATCTGGTAACCGGCGTGGTCATCGCGATTACTGCCGGTTGGGTCATCGGACGGTTGCGAATGGAGAAACACGTCGAAGACTGGGTTTACCAGACGCAAACTGGAAATGGCGTTCCAAACGCGGAACTGGATTGGCCCGCACGTATCCGGCTCGGCCTCGATGCGGTGAAGGACATTGTGGGCCGCGTGTGGATTTATGTACTGGTCGGTATCGGCATCGGCGCAGGCATTCACGGTTATGTTCCGGAAAATTTCATGGTCTCCATCATGGGAAAAACCTGGTGGTCGGTACCGCTGGCCGTACTCATCGGCGTGCCGATGTATTCGAATGCCGCCGGAATTATTCCGATTGTACAGGCGCTGCTCGGCAAGGGTGCCGCGCTGGGTACGGTGCTGGCGTTTATGATGGCGGTGATCGGCCTTTCCCTGCCGGAGGCGATCATTCTCCGCAAGGTGCTGAAGCCGCGCCTGCTGGCCGTTTTCTTTGCGGTGGTGGCCATTGGAATCATGCTCGTCGGTTATTTATTTAATCTCATCATGTAAGCGAAGGAAGCCGAACCATGAAGATTCAGACTTCGGAAACCAGAGAACTAGCGGCGATGGCCGCCGCCATGGCAGGAAAATGTCAGCCGTGCTTCGCTTATCATTTTAAGCAGGCGCAGCAGCTCGGAATCTCTGACGAACAGATTCAGGAGGTTATTCAACTGGCCAAAGATATCCGGGCTTCGGGAGACAAACACATGGATGAGTTTGCACACCGGCTTTTAAATGAAACAAGAAAGGCGACAACTTGAAACGCGCTATCATTAACCCGACGCTTTGTGGCAATTGTCCGGACTGTGCCGTTATCGCGACTTGTGACCGGACGGCAATAATCCGTGAAA
>JBAWXO010000163.1:0-5071 GCA_037144035.1 Kiritimatiellales bacterium | reverse complement strand
GTTACTCCGGCTTCGCCAGCGGCGAGGACACCAATGTTGTGGATGTCCTGCCTGTGGCTGGTACTGCGGCGGACACCAACAGCGCGGCGGGCGTCTATGCGATCACACTGGCTGGCGGCAGCGATGACAATTACAGTTTAATCCTTTCCAACGGAACGCTGACGGTTGAGAAGGCGGCGCAGACCATCAGCTTCCCGGTGATTCCCGACCAACTGACCACCAATATGGTGACTTTGAGCGCGACGGCCTCCAGCGGGCTGGCGGTGAGTTTTACAGTGGTGCGCGGTCCGGGACAGACCAACGGCACGTTCCTGACCTTTACCGGCGCGGGCGAAGTGGCCGTTGCGGCCAGTCAGTCCGGCGACGGCAACTGGAATGCGGCACCGGACATGACCAACACCTTCAACGTCACCAAGGCGTCGGCGACTGTGGCGCTGCAGACTGTGGCGCAGTTCTACGACGGTACGCCACGGGTGGTAACGACAGTGACGGTGCCAGCAGGACTGACGGTGGATATAACCTATGACGGCAGTGCGACGGCACCGGTCAACGCGGGCACCTACGCAGTAACCGGCACAGTCAACGAGGCCATGTGCGAGGGCTGGACGAACGGAACGCTGACGGTGACGTACAATGAGGATACGGATGGTGACGGCCTGCCCGACTGGTGGGAACAGCAGTATTTCGGGAGCATAACCAACGCCGATCCAAACGCTCTGGCGGCCAACGGAATCAATACAATTCACGAGGCCTACATCGCCGGTATAAACCCGAGTGTTACGCAGAGTGTGTTTAAACTTACAGATACCCGCCGGCAGGAAGACGGTTTCGTTTTTGCGTGGCCGGGGGCTTCCGGACGCGTGTACACCATCTACTGGACGAGTAATCTGCTTAGCACCTTCACGCCGATGCAGAGCAACTATACCGGCAATATCTTTACCGATACGCTCCACAATGCAAATGACAAAAACTTCTACCGCACAGAAGTGGAGCTCGCGCCATAGTTTTTACGCACCCTGTCGCGTCAGAGCCTGCGGGCGAAGGTGGATGGAAAAGCGATTGAAAATGGTGCTGCGAAAATTATCCTATGCATCTATCGGAAAACTGTAGATCCGGTCACCCGACTGGGCGCTATTATACCGAATATCATGCGAAAAATTTACGTTCCAAGGATCGAAAACCAGGATTGGAATGGGTATTTTTTATTTGTCCAAAATCAACAAAAGCCCGCATTGATCGTCAGAGGATACTTTGCGTAAAGATCCGTCGCTGAAATCCACCACTTGCCGCAATGCGGCGATGCTGGTGGTGGTGCCTGAACCGGTCCAAAACAGACTCGTGCGTTTATGCTTTGGGAATACGGCACTGTTGATCCGCGCCCAGTCTCCTTTCTGCTGTTTCAGAGCGAGCAGAGATGCCAGTTCTTGCTGGGTCGGCAGTCGCGCCCCCAGTTGTTTGGCGCGGCTACGGGCATCCGGCAAGGTGAATATCTCGTCTACATCGTAGAGTATCCAGGTCTTGCCCAACCTAGCATCGGCCACCTGATTTTCCGCCTTGACGGAAAAGCGTTCGGGGTTCGCCCTGAATAGCGACGAATCCTGACATGAACGCGACTCGAGGCCGCTACCAGCGTAATAGGCGCGTTTGTCCTCGCCGCTGGCGACTTCTGTTAGAGTAAAGCTTGTCGTGGCGGCGGGGGCCGCCGGGGGCGGGGTGGGAACCATCACGTTGATCGTTACATTGGCTGGCTTCATCAGCGCGATGTCGGATAAGACAATGTCGCCGGAGGCATCTGCTACCATCACGGGGGTCTGTTCGTTTTTCTGGTTCTCGTAAGTCCAGTCCTTGACACTTTTGCGCACGTAGGCAGCTAGGGTCTTGTGCGTTACCTTTCGGTCGGCGTTCGCCGCTTTTCCGGACAAGCCTTCCAGTATGGCAGAGGTGAAGACACTGTGCCGTCCCTGTTTATCAGGCCAGGAAACCTGTTCCTTTTCACAAGAGAGCAGCATGACTAAGTTACTCGCTGTTTTAAGGTCGGGGGTGATGCCACTGACACCTTTGGCGGCACCGGAATGGCACGCATCGAGAATCATGACCTTTTCCTTGGCCTTGCAGGCGGCGAACTGATCCTTGATCCATGTCAGGCTCACGCCTTTGGTCAGGTTACCGTCGGTTGGCACAAGGAAGCTGGTGCCGTTATGGGTAACACCGTGACCGGAGAAGAAAAAGAGAATTTTGTCGTCCGCTTCCGCCACATGGGCCAGCCTTTTGATGGCGCGCTCGACGTTGCCAATGGTGGGCAGGGCATTGATATTGGACTGGTTGCTGTCCACCAGCACGGTGATGTGGTTGTCCGGATAGCCGATCTGCTCGAGCACGGATTTCAACGCGAGAGCGTCGGCGGAACAAACTTTAAGCTCGCCGATTGCCTCGCACTTATCCACGCCGATGAGCAACGCCCATTTGTCATTGGCGGCGTATATGGGACTGGCAAACCCGGTGGCGAGAATCGGGATGCCGCAAGCAGGAAGGAAAGGGTCTTTGGTATAGTCATAGGGGTGTTCCTGTCGTCATTTGCCAGCGTCCTGGTTGAAGGAAAATGTTTTTACGCAGTCAATCTTGAACGTGTCGCCCAGAACTTTGAGGCGCGCCTCGTGTGAGCTGGCTTTAGTCATCCGTTCCGCGATCTCTTGATAATTATGGATGTCGGAACGGTTGGCGCAGACGTAGAGAGTATTAAGCCCTGGAGTGGTATCTAACTTGAAATAGCGCGGCTGGCCTGCGGCATCAGTGCCGGGCACGATGTATTCCATGTCGGCGCGGCAGTAATTATCCCGCGTTTTCGCCTTGCGGCCGAATTGCCGCTCGAACTGTGCCTCCCAATCCTCACAGGGGAAGAGGAGCGCCGCCTGCTGGTCAGATCCAAACAGGAATACATACGCGGTGGCATCGGCGTCGGCGGTGAAGCGAATATTAAACTGGTCTCTGCCGCCCTTCAAAGTCTCCCCCTCCTTAACCAGCCATTCCTTTACCGGAGTACCCGGAGCGCCCTCGCGCTGGGCGGTCACCGCGATGCTGATATTGTCGACTGTTGCGATATCATCAGCCCCGCGCCCCGCGCCCCGGCGCATGTATTTGAACAGTTCCCGGAGCGCCGGGGTGGTTGGCGTGCTGACGGTTTGCGCGGTCAGTACGTTGCCATTGCGTGTGCCGATCAGGCGCAGTTCGATGGTGACCTGTTCCGTGCCGGGAGTCACGACGCCGACAATCAGGAAGTCTGCCTTCTCTAGAAAACCGGCGGGTGCGCTGTTTTCTTTTTTGTTTTCCTTGATCACGTCGGTAATCCAGAGCTTCTGCTCATCCATGACACTGGTGAGATTTAGCCGTGACTGAACGCGCAGCCATTCCGGTTTTGAGACAAGGAGTTGGCGCTCGACGATTTGTGCAACCACCACTCCCAGCTTGCGGACGCTTTGTTCGGTGTCCACCAGCGGCACGGTGGCAATCGTAAACTCCTTGCCGTCAGGATTTTTTTGATTCAACGCATCGCGGAGCGCGATTGCGGCCGGCGTAAGTTTCCCTTCCATATCCTGAACCATCTGGGAGTGACTTGCAGGACCCACTGCGACCAAGAGCAGACATAAAAGTAAAAGCATTCGCCGATTGTTCATTTTTATACTCGTTTTTTTCGCAGCATGAAGACGGCACCCAGAATGGCGGCGACAAGCAGGGCTCCGACGATAAGGGCCGGGAGCAACAGGCCGCCAGACGATGCGTTGGCTTGGCGGGCCGTGACTTTACGCGGGCCGCTGATGTTGCCTTCAAACTTACCGCCGCTAAGTTTGGAAAGCTGGCCTGCGATCGCCTCCGCCTTAATTCGACCGATGATCCGGACTACGGCGATGCCGTCCTCTGGTGCCTCGACAATTTCCGCCTGAGTCACATTTTCCACTTTGCGCAATTTCTCGACCAGTGCGGCGACGGTGGCGTAGCTGGCGTCGGAGATTTCCAAGGTGATCGAGGAGCCGATGTCCAGATCGCGCGTCCAGTGGAAGAGGATGCGATCCATAATCTCCGGAAAGACGGTGGCGACGGCCTTCTTGCAGGCATCCTGCAAGCCGGTGCTGTCGGAACTGCCGGCGCGGCCCGCAGCGTTTTTGGAGGCTAGAATCTCGGCGCTGTCGCGGTGACTGACGGCGGCTTTCAGTTCGACGACAGCCATATTCATCTTGGCACCGTACACCTCTTCCGCCTTCCTACTGCCGGTCGCCGTCACGGTGACACCGTAGGGCGCACCCATTTTTAACTTCAGCTGGTTGGCCTTTTTCGCGTTCCCGGCGGTTAAGGCGCGCTGGTACTCGCGTTCCATGGCCTCACTGGCGGTCTTACCGTCGAGCACAGCCAGACCGGTTTTGTCGAGCTCGTCCATGAATGCGCCTTCAACCCAACTGTCTATCCCCGGTTCACTGCCGGGTTTGATTTCGACCTTCACGGAGAACTGGGGACGACCCATCAATTCGATGAGACTCTGGATGGCGAGGAAGTCGTTGTCCATTTTCCCGCGCACGCACTCCGCACGCAGTTTGACCACGTAGGTGTCATTAGCGGAGCGCCGTTTGTCGGTGACATTGTACGAGCGTACATAGCCGTTGGCACGGGTGATCATGGCATCGCGGATCAAGGTGAAATCCACAACCTTGCTCTGGGATTCGAGCGCGACGCCGACGGCTTGCCGGACCGCGGTACGCAGGGCGTCCTGCTCGGCAGCGTCGTAGGATGTTTCTGACTCACCCTGGGCTGAAACCTCAATTGGCGTTTCGTCAGCGGCTTGAAGGGTGGTGCCGCCCATAATGAACAGGGCGGCGATAGTTAAAAATAAACGTGAAAAATCCATTTCAATCCCTCCCTTAGCAGAAAAGGACAGCCCAGCAGGCTGTCCTTTTCGTTGATCGTTCCAGGCATGTGATAATTATTTATCGGTTGTCACGCCGGTGTTGACGGTGGAACCACCCTTCGCTTCAATGCTCTTAGCAGAGGTTTTGACGTTGATATTCATGTTCTGAACCTTGGC
>JBAWXO010000162.1:0-5103 GCA_037144035.1 Kiritimatiellales bacterium | reverse complement strand
ACGAACCTGGTGAAAGGGTTTGCGAATCTGCAGGACAACATAACTCTTCCGCAGAGCAGCTACACCAACACAACCCCGGACGGCAGAGTGAACCTTTATCAGATTAAAGTCCGGCTGCCGTAACACAGTCCTGAGAGTAACGGAACCCCGCCACGGGAAATCAGGGCGGGTTTTTTTGGCAGGCCAACGCCTTTGCCCTTATTTGTAGTCGCGAACGAAGGAGTTTGTAGTCCAGCCTTCAGGCTACCTGAATGATAGGAAACGCGGCAAGGCGGGAAATCAAACGGGGCAAAGCCACACTTTTGCCACACTTCCCGCGAATCAGAGACAAACCTGAAAATAAAAATCTCCAAGGCATTGAATACCAAGGAGATGGGTGGTGGGCGTTACAGGACTCGAACCTGTGACTTCTACCGTGTGAAGGTAGCGCTCTAACCAACTGAGCTAAACGCCCTCAAAAAAAGAGGCATATCTTCTACTTACCAAAGAACTGTTCGTAAAGGATTTCTTTGATCTGTTCGAGACCTTCGCCGAGTCCGGCGGAGATCGCGAGCGGTTTCAGCCGGGTTTTCCGGCGGAAAATTTTCAGGTTTTCAGCCGCGACCGGCATGTCCATTTTATTGGCCAGCACGAGGGACGGCCGTTTGGCCAACTCGGGATTGTAGACTTTCAGTTCGCGGCGCAGGTTGCGGTAGTCTTCGACGGGATCGCGCCCGTCTTCGGCGGCCATGTCGATGATAAAGATTAAAAAAAGCGAACGCTCGATGTGCCTCAGGAAGTAATGACCGAGGCCAATTCCTTCGCTGGCACCATCGATGAGGCCCGGGATGTCGGCAATCCGGATCTGGTTGAAGTTTTCAAAGATGAGGGTGCCGAGGATGGGGTTGACCGTGGTGAAGGGATAGGAAGCCACTTTAGGGTGGGCGTCGGTGAGTTCAGTGAGAAGGGTGGACTTGCCGGCGTTGGGATAGCCGACCAGGCCTACGTCGGCCATCAGTTTAAGCTCAAGACGGTAGGCGCGCTCTTCGCCGGGCGTGCCGGGCGTGCATTTGGTCGGCGCCTGATTGACGGATGACTTGAAGTGAGGATTGCCGAGGCCGCCTCGGCCGCTACGCGCGATGATCAGTTCCTGTCCGTGTTCGATAATTTCACCGACGAATTCCTCGGTATCGGGATCAAGAACAACGGTTCCACACGGCACAACGAGGATGCTATCTTCTCCGCAGCGTCCGGTACAGTCGCTGCCTTTGCCGTGGCCGCCGTTTTCGGCGTTCTGGTGAGGGTGATAGTAGAGCGCGTTCAGTGAATCCAAATTGATATTACCGCGCAGAATGACACTGCCGCCGTGGCCGCCGTCTCCGCCATTGGGGCCGCCGAACTGCGCAAATTTTTCGCGCCGAAAAGAGGAAATTCCGTTGCCGCCGTCGCCGGCTTTCACGAAGATTTTTACGCGGTCTCTGAATATAATGGGTTTCACAGCGGATACCTTAAATGAAGCAGGCGAGCTTCGAAAGCTCGCCTTAGCTTTTTCCAATCATTGGAAAACGGTTATGCGGTCTGCATTTCGCGGATGTTGACGCGGCGACCGGCTTTGTCGAACTCGACGACGCCGTGTTTAAGCGCAAAGAGTGTGAAATCGCGGCCTTGACCGACGTTAGAGCCAGCGACGAATTTATTTCCGACCTGACGAACGATGATGCTTCCGGCGGTTACGATTTGACCTGCGTAGCGTTTGACGCCGCGGCGTTTCGGCTGACTGTCACGACCGTTGCTGGAAGCCCCTTGTCCTTTTTTATGTGCCATGGTTCTGCTCCTTCAAAAATTAAGCGTTGATCGATTCAATTTTGATCTTGGTCAGTTCTTGCCGGTGACCGATTTTTTTGCGGTATCCCTGACGGCGTTTCTTTTTGAACGCAACCACTTTGTCGCCGCGGTAGTTTTCGACCACGGTGGCGGTGACTCTGGCTCCGGCCACAACGGGGGCGCCGATGGTGAGTTCGCTGCCGTTTGAAACGGCCAGAACCTGATCAAATTCAATGGCTTTACCGGCTTCCGAGTCTTCCAGCAGTTCGATGCTTAGAACGGTATCCTTTTCCACGCGGTATTGTTTGCCGCCGGTTTCAATTACTGCATACGCTTCCATAAAAATTCCTTTTTGGGTCAAAGACGGGAAAAAGTAGGCTAGAAGGCGTTGGCTGTCAACTCTTATGGCCATTTTTTCTTCCTGCGGGCGCTTTTCGCCTCGGCCTTACGCATTGTCTGCGTGTCGCTCGATCCGGTTGACGCGGAGCGGGTAACGGATTTTCAGGTCGCCGTCGAGCAGGAGTTCCACCCAGTAGGTTCCTTCCGTCGGAAAGTTGATATTGATGAAAAGTTCGATGCTGGTGGCGGCGGTCTCCGGAGAAGAGAGGTGCACCTGAACATCTTTGCTCTCGGCGAGCACGTTTTTCTGGTCGGGGTGCATAATCCGGGAGCGTTGCGTAAAGGTTCCCTCACCGCTGCACCAGCGGGTAACGATGCACATTTTGGCGAAAGCGACTGGCAGGCGCTCGGCGTGGATGGCGTCAAAGAGGCCGATCAGCATGAACTTGCCGTTACGTTCCTGGCGGACATCGTCGCAAATCAGACTGGACTGGAGATCGGGAAGCATCATTTTTCCACCTTTTCGAGTTCTTTGGAGCGGTCTTGTGAGAGGTCGAGCGTGCTGAACTGCTGTTGCTCGGGCAGAATCATATAGAAACGGTTGCAGGTGTCTATCTGCAATGCACCGCCAAATGACGAGAAGTCGAGAATGTGCCCGCCGAGTTTCCGATCTTTGGAAATAAAGTGGAGATGCCAGCCCGGCACATTGACCCCTTTAACGAACGCTGGACAGCGGAAGCCCAGCACGGTTCCAGTCACATTGGTATATTCAAAAACCGCTTGATGTTGAACCGCTTCAGCCAGCGGCGGGTAGGGCTTGTCTTGTTTCGGCACGGAGCGCACTTTCATTGACGGGAAGGTGACATCGGACCGTGCGGCGAGGAAAATATTTTTATGGGAGGTGGATTTATCAATTTGTGTCTGGAGTTCAGAGCAGGTGATAAAACCCTTCCTGTCGATAATTTGATCTGCCGAAAAATCCACCACCGTAGCGAACGGCGTGGTTGCGCTATCTGGCATCAGCTGGACGGCGCCGTCGGCGCGCGCCTGATAGACCTGATGATCGATTACAATCATTTCACCGTCGAGCGCATTGAAGGTGCCGATGCCGAAGTCGCCGTGCGTCAGCAGTTCGCCGACTGTCATCTGACCGTCATAGGCGCCCGCCAGCAGCGCATCAATCGTCGAAATCTGCGTTATCGTGTTTTTCGGCGCGCCGGCGCAACCGGTCAACAGGAGCAGAATCAGAGCGAGCCATTTTTTCAATTAAACACCTCGATCAGCGCTTCGCTTTCGGGCGTCATGTCCGCTTTTAGCAGGGCGAGCAGTTTCTCAGCGATGGGGCCGGGTTTGCTGCTGCCGACCGGAAGCCCTTCCCATTCGATGACCGGTGTGACATCGGTGGTGGTGCCGAAGATGAAAATCTCTTTGGCCTGCGCCGCCTGCGCCGGTGTGATGTCGCGGTATTCGGCCGCCTTGAGTGTACCGTCGGCCACCAGCACGCTGGCCAGCTCCAGAGCACGGCGCGCGGTGGTGCCGGAAAGCACCTGTTCGGGAGTCGGCATCAACAGTTCATTGTCCCGTGTCAGGATGCCGATATTTTCCGTGGCGCCTTCGCCGAGATTGCCGTTTGTGTCCACGGAGATAACGAAATCGAAACCGCGCTGGTTCGCTTCGAGCTTCATCAGCACGTTGGGCAGATAGTTGCAGGTTTTGATCGTAGCGAGGTGCGGCGGCTTGATCGGTACGGCGCTCAGTGCGACGCGCGCCGGTTTAAGCTTTCCGTTTTCGATGCGCGCCGTATAGCGGTAAACGATGAGGTAAATCACCGGGCCTTTGCAGAGCGCGGGATCAATGCCCATGTTTTCGGTGCCGCGCGAAACCAGCACGCGGATGAGGCAGTCGCGTTTTCCGCCGGCGCGGATGGTTGCGCAGACCATTCCAAGCAGTGCGGCGCGCGGGTAGGGCAGTTTCATGCCGATTCCTTTGCAGGAAAGTTCGAGCCTCGCAAGATGTGCGTTTGCGTTGTAGAGCTGACCGTTGAGGCATTTGAGCGATTCAAAAACGCCGTCCCCGCGCTGCGGCAGGTGGTCATCTGCCGGAATCGTCATCAACGCCGGATCGGTCGTGATGCCGCCGGTCAGGCCGGAGTACATCGCATAAAGGGAGTTCGAAAGGCCGCCGCGCGCTTCACTGAGCCGCGCGAGCCATTCCGCATTTTTCAGAGATTGGATTTTTTCAGACATTGGAAAAACCATACGCTAAAGTTTCCAAGGTATGGAAGTTTATGTTATCAGGAAAAGCCATGAAAGCGGTTGAAATTATCTGCACATGCTGCGGGGCGGAAGCGTTTCTGCGCCGCGAGCCGGTTTATGAAGGACTGAAGAAAACCGGCGAGGAACTAAGTTGCTCCGCCTGCGGATTTGTCTTTCAATCCGAAGCGGCGATTCCATTCAAGGAACAGGCCTCCGCTCCGGGAATTTTCACCGATGCTGACCGGTCGAAAAAGGTGGAGGTTTTCAGCGAGGGCGAAAACAAAATCATTTGCCGCTACTGCGCGAACTATGTGGTAAATCCGTTTATGCAGTTCTGCTCGCGCCACAAAAAAGAAGTGCAGTCGACGGACAGCTGTCCGCAGTTTTCAGCCGCTTCGGAAAAGCCATCCAAGCCGCTGATTTAGGAAGTTCGGCGGACAATGAATCCGGCCAGCTGTTCGAGGAGGGCTGGATTCTTCAGACCGTTCAGCGCGGCAACAGCTTTTGCTTCCATCTGTTTCGCGTCGGCGGCTGTTTTTTCTATTCCGTGAACGGACGGCCAGGTCATTTTTCCGCGAGCCTTGTCCGAGCCGATGTCCTTACCCAGCTTTTCGACGGTCGAGCTTTCGTCGAGCAGATCGTCAGCCAGCTGGAACGCCAGTCCGGTGTTTTCGCCGTACCGGGCCAGTTTTTCCAAGGTTTGGAC
>JBAWXO010000161.1:0-5170 GCA_037144035.1 Kiritimatiellales bacterium | reverse complement strand
CGGCGCGGTGAAGCTGGCGTTGTTGGTCGGAGCGGTCAGTGTCACGCGCGGCGCGGCGTTAAACGTATTCGTCGAGAAAGTCAGAACAACCCGCCCTACGCTGCCCGTTCCGCCTGCTCGCAAGGTGGCGCTATTCGCCAAAGCACCAGCACCGGCACCGCCAAAAGGAGAACCCTTGCCGCCACTTAATGAACTTGTACCTGTTGAGCCAGTTCCGCCGTTGCCTCCGCCGGCAGGCGCCGTGGCGCCTACATAGTTTGTTGCGGACGTTCCATTCGTCGCAGTTCCGGCACTGCTGCCACCGCCGCCGGCGCTATTGACAGCACCCGATGCACCGCTACCGCCTGCCCATACAACGTCACCGGCACTGCCGTCCGATGTGCCTATTCCGCCCAATCCATACCCGGTGTTGGTTGTACTGCCAACCGCGCTTTCCCCGCCAGCTCCACCCTTGGCTATGATGATGGTCGAGGGAGCATTGTTCGTGTTAAACCAGGAACTGCCGCCCGCCACAGTGGTGTTGTTTGAGGAAGAGTTGTTCGTTCCGCCGGCACCCACATTGATATAGTATGTGTTCCCCGGAGTGACCGGATAGGAATCATATCTGGCATACGCGCCGCCAGCTCCGCCGCCGCCATACTGCGTAGTGGTAGCTGGGCGAGAGGCGCTGCCGCCGGCTCCGCCGCCGCCCCAGCACTCCACCTGAACGGAAACCACGTTAGAAGGACAGGTCCAGTTCGTAACGCCTGGCACAGCAAAATAAACTCCCGTGCTAGTGTTGGTGAGGACTGTAAGCGTCGCCACGGCACTGGTGATGGCGCTGAAAGAGCTGGTGTTATCGCTGACCACAACCGTGTAGTTTCCGGCGTTATTGGTGGCCACATTGTTAAGAGTGAGCGTGGCGCTGGTCTTGCCGGAAATATTGGTGCCGTTGAACCGCCATTGATAACCCAAGGTTCCGTTGCCGGATGCGCCGACGGTGAAGCCGGCTTCGCTCCCGACCGCATTCGTAACGCTGTCAGGTTGATTGGTGATATTCGCTGAGTGATACGTGGTCAAGGAGGAGAATTCCACTCTGGCGCCCTGATCGGCGAGGCCGTTGGTGGCCTGGTTATAGCTACCCGCCTTGAAATATAATGCGTTGCCCGAAGCTCTGTCCCAGTTCGTGGCGAAAACCCCGGGGTGGTACTCGATACCGCTTAATAGATCGCAGGAATTGGTGACGTTGTTGACAACGAACTTCAATAACCCGTCCACCATCGACATGGTGTAGGTGATCGTATTGCTCACCGCAACGCCGGAGCCTGTTATAAAATTCGTGCTGAAGCTGTGGTTGAGGTCTCCATCCGGATTGATGTTCGCATAGATTTTCTGGCTGTTGAGGTCAAACATGATCATGTGCTCAGTCCCCGTGGCGGAGCTGCCATCAACTTTGTAGCCCCCTTTCATCTGTCCGATGCAGACCTTCCCGGTGTCGGGGGACACTTGCGTCACCTTGAGGGTGGCGGTCATAATGTGGGTGCCATAAACTGACCAGCTATTGTTGGCGGGTGGATTTAATTGTTCGCGCAACTCGCTGCGCGGATTATCTGAACCGCTGGTGCAGGCTCCGTTATTCGGCGCATATAACGCCATTGCGCCGTTCGCGGCGGTGTAAAAATAGTCACTGGTATAGCCCGCCACGAGATCGGCAGCCTCTATTTCGTCCACTTTCCCAGAGGCACCGGTCAGCAGGCCGTTTGAGATGGGTAATTGCAGTTTCCAATGGCTCAAGTCAAAGTTGTCGCCTGGCGGCGGCGCCCAGACGGTGACCGCCACAACAGCCGACGTGCTGACCGCGCCGCTTTTATCCGTCGCCCGGGCCGTCAGGTTGTTCGAGCCCACCGCCACATTCGTCCACGTATAGGTGTAAGGCGCGGTAGTGTCGGATCCGAGCAGAGTGGAGCCATTATAGAAGCCCACCGTCGTGATCGTGCCGGTCGAGGCCACGACATTGGCTGTCATCGCAATCGAAGTCGGCACCGCAAAACTTGCGCCGGAGACCGGAGCAGACAGGCTCACGCGATAAGACGGCCCTACATCGGACAGGGCTAGAGGATGATTCGAGGTGCTATTGACTCCGTATTCATCACAACCTACATCCTTCAAAATCGCGGAGGCAAGCCGGGCTTGACCGCTGATATCCAGCAGCAGAGAAGGATCGTCATCCACATTCGCGATATCAAGTATGGCGGGATAATTCGTGCTGGCCGCATCGATCGCCGGGCTGTTTGAAGAGAGGCCATAATAACCATCTGAGTTGCGCACCAGCAACGAGTTGGTTTTCGTCATGCCCGATGGAATGGAGATGCCCAGAGTGCCGGAATACTGATTCCCGGCCCAGTTGAGCCCCGAAGCAGAACCTGTGAAGATGTTCGCGCTGGTGTTGCTGAAAATGTTGTTGGCCCAGGTATTGTTGGTCGCGCCGGCGTCGAAGTCAATGGATGTTCCGCCAACAAACGTGTTGTGAAAGAAATTGATGTTTCTGAGCACATTGGTTGTGTTGACGGTATAGTACACATATTTCACAGGGGCTGAGACGATGCCATCTCCGCACTTTTCAAAATAGTTGTTGTAACAATAAGTGTCATTGGCTTCCTTCACCCGGATGCCGCCGGAATTGATGAAGAAATTTCCGTACGCGATATTGCTGTCGCCGTTTCTGAAGCAAAAATTACCCTGCTGATTGTTGGTCATCGTATTATACCGGAGCACATTCTCGCGACATTTGACCGAGATAACCTCGCTGTCGCCCATGCCGGTATTATTGAAATAGTTAAACTCGACAACCGTTCTCCCGACGAAAGCGGACTGACTTCCGTTTTCAAGCCGGATACATTCATTGCCGTTGTCTCCGCCTTTTCCGGGCATATCCTGAAAAGAATTATACCGGATTTTGTGATACCCGGGAGAACCGGCGGTGAGCGCAACGTGAATCAGGTTACCCTGCTGAGCCGTCACGGGTTTGTTTTTGAAATTGCAATATGACACTTCGTTGGATCGGCCGGAGCTCGTGAGGTTGATGTATTTTTCCGCCTGATACCCGTCAAAGTTCAGCTGGGTCAAAAGGTTGCGAGAGCCGTCCACAGTAATAATGATCCCGTTCGTTGAAATGGTGCGGGAGGTGAACTGGAACCCGCTGAAGGTTATATTATTCCCGGTGATCCCAATGCTCTGAACGTCATTCAGATAGGCTCCGCCGGGGGTTGCGGGTCTTACGGTGATACCGCTTTTACTAACCGTTAGCGTGAAATTGGTATAAGTTCCGTCGGCCAAAATAAGGACGTCGTTCGACGAAGCCGCGCTAATGGCGGATTGCAACGCCGTAATGGAAGAGACGTTGTTGGTGACGGCGTCTGCTTGCGTTCCGGCAAACAGGAGACCCAGACACACACCCGTCAGAAACGGGTGCGACATCCGCGCCGCGCAACGGGGATTCTGAGAAGAAAACCAGTCCCCTTTCCGTCCGGAAAACTTCATCCATTTGCATTTCCTCATGGAACACCTTCCCGTTTAAATTATAGCCGGAGGCTTCGCTCCACGCCATCCTTTTTCCCATTGTTCCATCAGCTGTTTGACGAGCTCCTCATTGGCCGGGTCTTTGGCGATGTTCACATTTTCCTGCGGGTCGATCTGGTGGTCGTAGAGTTCAGTCGCATCCACTTTCGAGCGGTCCTTATCGCTCACCCAGACGGTGAAGCGGTAGCGGGCGGTGCGCATCGAATAGCCCATCAGGCCGCCGTTCTCTTTGCGCGGATACTGACTGAACGCCGCCGTCTTCCATGAGCGACCGGGGTCATCGAGCAGCAGCTTGAAGCTCGTGCCTTCCAGATGTGCCGGCAACGGCAACCCGGCCAGCTCGGATAATGTTGGATAGATATCTACAAACTCCACCAGCGCGGCGGTGTGGGCTCCGGCGCTCTTCATGCCCGGCGCGGAAAGGATCAGCGGTGCGTTCACATCATTCTCCACGTTGCTGTGCTTGCCCCACGCGTTGTGCTCGCCGAGCTTCCAGCCGTGGTCGCCCCAGAGAATGACGATGGTGTTTTTGCGCAGGCCAAGCCGGTCGAGTTCCGCAAGCAGCATACCGACTTGCGCATCGGTGTAACTGACCGCGGCGAAATAGGCGTGCTTGAGTTTGCGAGCCAGTTCATCGGAAGGTTCCTGGCCTTTGGAAACCATCCCGCTGTAGGCATAAATTTCTCCGTCATACTTGCGGATGGCGTAGTCGGGTGCATCCTTGGGATAAAACGGATTCGGCGCGAGTTCGATTTTCGCCTCGTCATACAGATCCCAGTATTTTTTCGGAGACACCCACGGGAGATGCGGTTTGATAAAGCCGACCGCGAGGAAAAAGGGTTGAGACCTCTTGCTCATCTCCTGCAATGTCTGCACGGCCAGTTCAGCGACTTTGCCGTCCTGATAGGTATTGTCCGGCACGTCGGCGCACTCATAAACCATCCCCTTCTTGCCGCTCTCGTCACTGTCGCCGCCAGACTTGCTTTTCTTCTTCTTGGCCGGAGGTGCCGCATCGTCCGGCTCGCCCTCCATTTTGACAGGGCTTAATGCCAGATTTCCCGGGAGCGCATATTTAGTGGCCGAGGGCGTCTGCCACGGAACGGACCACGACGGTTTATCATCAAGACTCCCGTGAAATATCTTACCCATACCCTGAACAAAATATCCGTTGTTCTTGAAGTTCTGCAGGAGCGTAACGACATCCGGCAGAGCCTTGCGAAAATGCGTCTCGAGATCCCAGACTTTCGTGGTGTCCGGTCTCGTGCCCGTCAGCAGGCTGCTCCGTGTGGGTGAACAGACAGCCTGCTGGCAATAGGCGCGATCGAACACCATACCGGCCTTGGCGAGTCCGTCAATATTCGGACTCTTGATGTAGTCCTTGCCGTAGCAGCCAAGCTCCGGCCGCAAATCGTCCACGGCGATAAACAGCACATTGGGTCTTTGCGGCGCGGCTTCGGCGGCAAGGGCCGGCAACGCAGCGGCGGCCAGCGAGACCGCAGTGGGCATCAATATATTCAGCTTCATAATTCAGGTTCCTTTCGTTTCCGGTTTGCTTTCTTATTTGGCCGCAGCAACCGGCGGCTTCGCTCCCTGCCAGCCCTTGCTCCATTGC
>JBAWXO010000160.1:0-5170 GCA_037144035.1 Kiritimatiellales bacterium | reverse complement strand
CGCCGTACTGGACGTCTGGGATCCGGAACCGGCCATCCGCGCCGACGTGCTCTCCGCCGCCACCATCGGAACGCCGCATATCGCGGGCTACTCCTTCGAAGGCAAACTGAACGGAACGGTTCAGGTTTATCACGAAGCCTGTCATTTTTTTGAAACCGCGCCGGTCTGGAATCCCGCACTGATGCTGCCCGCCGTGGCCGTACCGAAGTTAAAAATTAACTCGGCTGAAAAAAGCGACCTTGAGGTTCTGGCCGAAGCCGTTACGGCGGTCTACGACATCGGCTCCGACCAGCTCTCTATCGAAGACATTGCGCGATTTGACAAGCTGCGTGCACATTACCGCGTGCGGCGGGAATTTAAGAATACGACCATCCTTCTGTCCGAGCGTAGGCCTGATCTGCTGAAGCGAATCTCTCAAGCCGGATTCGCCAGCGTCAGCGGTAATTAAAGAGCTGATCAAGTTTATAATTTTCTCTGGTAGAGGCAGAAAGAGCTGCCACAATTTTGTCTTGGATGTTTCGTGTCAGACGCCGCCCCTTACGCCCCTTCTGTACCTGTTTATGCGTCAGCCCATCCTTTGACGCCGCAACCAGATCGTGATTCTTCAGCCCGCGTTCTTCCATGATTTTGTCGAGAGGCTGAATGCCAAGATTTATGGACTGCGGTGGCTTGCCACCGCTTTTTTCGCCGGGGCTCGCCTCGGCTGAATGCGGAGCAAGCTCCGCCGGCAAAAGCGCAGGCTTGCCTGCGCACTCCATATTTTTACTCAATGTTTTGCTCCAGTACTTTATCCACCGCCACCATCACCGTTTTGACATCCTGCATCGCGTTGAGATGCTGCAAAAGCTCGCGACGGCCGCGCAGTCCCTTCATGTACTGCGCGAGGTGCGGACGGAAATGCAGACAGGCCGCATGCTCGGGATCGTACTTCGTTTTGCACCGCCGTCCCTGCGAGGTGGCCGTGGTCATTTCGACCAGCCGCAACAAGTGCGATTCAATCACAGCCCGCCGGGTTCCAAGGTCTGGGGCCGGCGTTGCCGGATTTTTTATCTGATTAAACAACCAGGGATTTCCAACCGCGCCGCGGCCGATCATCACGCCGTCCACGCCCGACACGCTCACCATTTCAGCCGCGTCCTCCGGCGTATCGATGCCGCCGTTTCCAATGACCGGAATTTTGAGCGCCTGTTTGATTTCTCCGAGCTTTTCCCAGTCGGCCTCGCCTTTATGAAAGTTGCAGGCATACCGTCCGTGCACGGCGATCATATCCGCGCCAGCGTCTTCGATAATTTTTGCGATAGTCAGGTGATCGGGAAATGCCGGGCTGAAGCCGATGCGGGTTTTTACGCTCACCGGAAGTGAGACCGCTTCTTTGACCGCGCGCACGATCTCGCCGATCTGCTCCGGCTCTTTCATCAGCGCGGCACCCGCGCCGCGCCGGACGACCTTGCGCACCGGACAGCCACAGTTGAGGTCGATCCAGTCAAAACGGCCGAGCTGTTCGATATACTGCGCAGCCTCGACCATCGCCTCGACCGACTTACCGAAGATGTGCGCCGCGATTGGATGATCCTGTTCAGAAACCTCTAGGAATTGGAAAGTTTTCTGCGAATCGCGGCGGATTCCCTCGGCGCTGGTCACCTCGGTATAGCAGGCCCCCGCGCCGTTCTCTTTGCAGATGGAACGAAACGCGGCATCGGTGTAGCCAGCCATCGGTGCGAGCACGACGGGAAATTCAATCGTGACCGTTCCGAATCTCAGAGGGTGCAAATTCATAGAGCCGGAGAATTAACCACGGAAAAGATGAAATTGCACTAAAAAGAGGTTATATGCCGTCGATTTTAGATAGGGAGCTCGGTTTCTTCGGGAAAATCCGCTCCGTCAAACGCGACTTCGGCTGTTGGGTCTTCACCGGCACGGACAAAGATCAGCCCGACCAGCGTCCGAGATGGAACTACCGCGCCGAAGACGGCGGCGGCATAATGATCGACCTGTTCTGCCCCTGGCGCTACAAAGGCGATCAGCTCGCCGAGCTCGGCCTGCAGAGCTGGAAAGAGCGCCGGTGGGTCGACGTTCCAAAACTCGGATAATCCTCCTTTCCAAACATTGGAAAAACAGCGTATACCTTTTCCGGCGTTTGGACACATTTCGCGGAGAACGGTTATGAGCAGTACATTCGGCACACTCTTCAAGGTGACCACGTTCGGTGAGTCGCACGGCAAGGCGGTCGGCGCGATCGTAGACGGCTGTCCCGCCAATCTGCCACTGACGGAAGCGGATATTCAGCCCCAGCTCAACCGTCGCCGGCCCGGTCAAAGCGATTTAACCACGCCGCGCGATGAAGCGGATCAGGTGACGCTTCTTTCCGGTACGGAAAACGGCATAACACTCGGCACGCCGATCGGTCTTTCGGTGAATAACCGCGACCAGCGACCAGGCGATTACGGCGATATGTCCGGGGTGCCGCGTCCGTCGCATGCGGATTATACCTATTTGATGAAGTACGGCGTGAAGGCATCGAGCGGCGGCGGGCGCTCCAGTGCGCGCGAAACCATCAGTCGCGTGGCGGCCGGCGCCATTGCGGAAAAATGGCTGAAGACGCGCTTCGGCGATGTCTCGATCGTTTCTTACGTGAGTTCGGTCGGAAAAATCGCCGCACCGGAAATTTCCGGTGAAGGGCTGACGCGGGAACTGGTCGACGCCAATCTGGTGCGCTGTCCGGACGCAGAGACCGCGCAGAAGATGATTGCCGCCATTGAAAAGGCGCGCGATGAAAAGGATTCGCTGGGCGGAACACTGACCTGCGTCTGCCGCGGCTTCCCTGCCGGGCTGGGCGAGCCGGTGTTTGATAAGCTGGAGGCGATGCTGGCGCAGGCGATGCTTTCGATTCCGGCGGTGAAAGGTTTTGAGATCGGCTCCGGATTTTCCGGCACCCTGATGCGCGGCTCTCAGCATAATGATGCGTTTGTCCAGAAAAACGGACGCCTCGGCACAAAGACTAATTACAGCGGCGGGGTGCAGGGCGGAATTTCGAACGGCGAACCGGTCGTGTTCCGGATTGCGATCAAGCCGGTGGCAACGATCGGGCGGGCTCAGGCGACGGTTGATCTGAACGGTCATCTGGTTACGCTGGAAGCCAAGGGCCGTCACGATCCGTGTGTGCTGCCGCGCGCCGTTCCGATTGTCGAGGCGATGGCCGCGCTGGTTTTGGCCGATGCCGCGCTGCGGCAGGAATATCGCGTCTGAATTGCGTTAAAACGGGCAGATATATTTTGCTTTCCCTTGGTTTTTTATTACTCTAACACGCTTTTTAACAATGGTAGGTGTAGCTCAGTTGGTTAGAGCGTCAGATTGTGATTCTGAATGTCGCGGGTTCGAATCCCGTCACTTACCCCACATTTCTGCCTGTACGGAAAACTCGGGAAGCCGCTCATGCACAAGAGAAAAGACGAGATTCGGGACATCTATCAGGGTAGCAACCGCGACTTTGAGGATGACTTTACCCCGCAAGTTGCACAGGAGCAGATCGAAGAGCGTCAGCGCGATTTGCGCCGCAGCCGAATTGTCTCGGTTTTTTTTGGCTCGCTGGTTCTCGTGCTTTCTGTGGCTCTGGTTGCTGTGGTAATCCGCGATTTTCTGGGAGAACGGAAACTGTCCGAGAAGGTCCGCACTCCGGAGACACCCTATATTCCGCGCTATTCGCTGCCGCTGGATGCCCTCTGGGTGATGGACTATCGGCAGGCGGCCGCACAGGCGGAGGCTGATGAAAAGCCGGGACCGAAGCCGCTTTCGGTTAAATGGGTGAAGGATGCCGCTTATCACATTATTATGGGGCAGCAGGCGCTGGCCGTTAACGAGCCGAAGCAGGCGCTGGAACATTTCCAAAAGGTAGTTGAGATTTATCCGGACATAGAGGGCCTACATCGCGCCGTGGGGTTGCTTTATCTTAAGGGCGAAGAGTACGTGCTGGCGGCAAAGCACCTCGAAAAAGCGTTGGCCGAGAAAGAAGATCCCGATGTTGTTAACAATCTGGCTGTCACTTACATCAGCACAGAAGAATACGATAAAGCCGAGAAGCACCTGAAGCGCTTGCTGGAACTGGAGCCGGGAAACCCGGGCTGCCACAAGAACCTTGCCGCGCTCTACCGCAAGATGAAGCTCGACGATAAGGCCTGTTACCATTTCGAAAAGTATATCGACCTGCAACCAAACGATCTGGACACCAGGCAGACGTACGCTCTCTATCTGGCCAAGCTGGGGCGGTGGAAAGAGGCTGCGGATTTTCTGACTAAACTGACGCAGGAAGTAACGGACGTCGCACCGATCTACTTCCTCCTCGCGCAGGTTCATGTGCAGAATGGTCAGCAGGAGAAAGCCATGGCCGCGCTTAAGCGGGGAATTCAACTGACAGATCCGGAGCTGGCACTGGCGTGGATGCGCCGCGATGAATTCAATAAGGTGCGCGGCGCCGTCAGTTTTAAAAACCTGGTTGATCAGTTGGAAATCGCGGCGGTGTCTCTGGAAAAATCCGGGGCAGCTCAGCGACCCGGCGAAACACGAACGAATCCTCCGCCTGCCGGCCAGTAGAGCTCGTCCCCGTTAACACGGCTCAGGATATGTGCCGGACGAAATATTTTCTGAAGCCGCCGGACGGCTTCGTCGTCGGCCTGTTGATCCGTCACGGCCAGCGTATGCAACCGATTGACGCCCTCTTTCTGTAAAAGCCGAATCGTGCGTGCCGTGCTGAACGGGTCGCCGTCCGTCGCCAGCATCCACTGATTTTTTTCTGGCAAATACAACGCCAGCGCCGAATCGCCCGCACGCAACATCTTTATGTCGCGGTGCGGAACAACAGGCGCCACGCTCCACAGCAGACAGGACAACAGCACCAGCCCTAGCGCACCTTTCCGCCAGCGAACGGGTCCGGTAAAAAACAAAACCAGTCCGGTGTACCAGAGGCCGGTTACCAGCGCCGAGGGCGCGCGCACAGCCCGGCAGGCGCCGGGCAATTCGGAAAGGCGGCGAACAATCCATATCAGCAGGCTGATAAACAGCAGATTCGCCTGATTAAAAAGTGCCGCCGCCGCAGGGAAAAACAACATTCCGCCCAGCAACGCCAGACAGCCGGCCAGCATGACCATGAACGTCAGCGGGATAACCGCCAGATTGC
>JBAWXO010000159.1:0-5171 GCA_037144035.1 Kiritimatiellales bacterium | reverse complement strand
GCAGGGAGAGCCTTTATTTTCAAGGGTTTTTGAATCTACTTTGTTGTCCTTCGTTTCTGTAAAACAAAATTAATACTCTTTAAATTAATCCCATATTATACTCCGAAGTTTGCTCTAGCGAAGCGGGTGGTGAAAAAGAATACTCATTAAATTAATTTCCGATTAGAGCGGATTACGAAAAGCGGTAACCGATCCCGTTCCAAAAGACGCGGCTACAGTTCTTTTGAATTTGCTCTAGCGGTAGTCGTGCCTCCGGCAGATCCGCCGAGGCGGGAAAATGATTTTACTATCCAAGATTTTGTAAAACAGTTTTGTGAATTTTAGTGTTTTTCGCCGTGTCCTGCCATAGCCGTGGGCGGCGGCGGATGGCAAGAAACATTCGCGGACATTAGCGTTCATTCGCGGTTAAAAATAATTTTGCTGTCCAATATCTTTAAAAACAGTTTTGTGAATCTTAGTGTTTTTCGTGGCAGAACTCTAACTCCCATCATTCTGCCCGTAATCATTCTGATCAAATCTCCTTTTTGTTCCTTATCGCATTTTTCGCTGTGTCCCGCCATCGCCATGGGCGGCGGCGGAGGGCAGACATATTCGCGGACATTAGCGTTCATTCGCGGTTAAAAATGGATTAGTATCCATTCACGGTTAAATCTACAGGACGGAGCGGGGACGTAGTGTGAAAATTTCAGAGTTCCTCCCGTTATTTGCGGGCTTGATCATTTTTACATACCCGAATAGAGTGGTTGCATACTGAGGAGGGCGTCATGCAGGCTGTTGTGGCAGAAAGAGGGCAGGTAACCATTCCGTACCGGTTGCGGCTAAAGCTGGGAATTACACCCAAAACCGTGCTGAATTTCCACGAAGAGCAGGGCCGGCTGATCGCCGAGAAAGAGGTTGCGCAAAGTCCGGTGCAACGGGTCATGGGCTGTCTGAAAACCCGCAAGAGCACGGATGAGTTGATCCGTGAATTGAGGGGCGCCCCGTGATTACGGCGGTGGACACCAATGTGCTGATTGATGTTTTTACGGCGGATCCGGTTTTTTCCGAACGATCCGCCGCAGCACTGGAGGAGAGTCTTCGCCGTGGACGGATTGTGGCGTGCGAAGCCGTCTGGGCTGAAACCTGTGCGCTTTTCCCCGACGAACGGAGCTTCGGGCGGGCTGTGCAGGAGCTGGGCCTTGAACTCCTGCCGATGACAGAGGCTTGTGCGCGGCGGGCCGGAAGCGCCTGGCGGCAATACCGCAAAAACAAAGGTTCCCGCACCCGTATGATTGCCGATTTTATGATCGGAGCGCACGCGCATACTCAGTGTGACCGGCTTCTGACGCGTGATCGCGGGTTTTACCGGCAGTATTTTTCAACCCTCAAAGTGGCGGATCCGTCGGCATAACCCATACGAATCAATCAGATGGGTATGGATCGCAATATGCAGAAATATGTTTAACCGCGGATAACGCGGAGGGTCGCAGATGTGATAGTGGGAAAATCCGTTTAAATCCTTTTACAATCGCTGACGCCCGCCTTCGTAAAAAAACTACGGCGAGGCAAGCTAGAGGGGCTGCGAGGGGTGCAGAGGTTGAATGTGGATTTAAAATAAACGGTGCGGGCGTGGTCCGCAGTCCTGCGCGCAGGGCATGATTTTTGGGCAGAGAGTCCATCTGAAAGCACGCTTTCGAGGGGTCTCTGCGCCAAAAATCTGTACCGTTTATTGCTTTCTTCTCTGACTTGCTCGGCTGTTTGCTCTAACGAATGCAATGAGTGGTTGTAAAAAATACTCATCAAGTTAATCTCGTATAAGGGGCTTTTTGACGGGATAGCAGGATGAACGGGATAGAGAAAAATTATTCGCGGACATTAGCGTTCATTCGCGGTTAAAAATGGATTAGTATCCATTCGCGGGTAAATTTATGGAACGGAGCGGTACTATGAAAAAAACAGTGGCCCTTGTGGTGCCTTTTCTTAATGAGGAGGAGAATCTGCCCGAGCTCTACCGCCGGGTGAGTGCGATTTTTGAAAAAGAGCCGGAGGAAGTCCGGTTTGTCTTCGTAGATGACGGCTCGACCGACGGAAGTTTCCAGTGGTTGGAAAAAACCCGGCAGAACGATCCAAGGGTTGGAATTTTGCAGCTTTCCCGCAACTTCGGCCATCAGATCGCCATCACGGCCGGAATGGATCATGCCAATGCAGATGCCGTAGTCATTATTGATGCCGACCTTCAGGATCCTCCGGAAGCCATTGCGGATCTGCTCGCCAAGTGGCGCGAAGGATTTGAAGTGGTCTATGCGGTCCGCAAGAGCCGTGAGGGTGAGACCTTGCTTAAGAAATTCCTGGCGGCCTCTTTCTACCGGGTTTTTTACCGGCTGGCTAAAATAAATGTTCCGATGGATGCTGGCGATTTCCGACTGGTTGATCGCAAGGTGGTGGATGCTCTCAAGGAAGTGCGCGAGTTGCACCGCTTCATGCGCGGGCTGACCTGCTGGGTCGGGTTTAAGCAGGGGGCTGTTTACTACGACCGCGCCGCCCGCAAGGCCGGAGTCACCAAATATCCGGTCTGGAAATCGCTCCGGCTGGCTTTTGATGCCATTACTTCCTTTTCCGCCGCGCCACTGCGCTGGATGACGGTATTGGGCGCTCTGATCGCCTTCACCGGATTTATTCAAGGTGTACGGGTTGTTCTCGGCCGGATTCTGCATCCCGAGAACTTTGTTTCAGGCTGGGCCACCGTGGTGGCGCTGATTCTTTTTCTGACAGGGGTTCAACTGCTCTGCCTCGGTCTGGTCGGGCAGTATGTCAGCCGCATTTTTGAAGAGAGCAAAAAACGTCCACTATACTTCTTAAAATGAAAATCGCGATCCTCTACGATGTCATCTTTCCGCAATCCATCGGAGGCGGGGAAAAAATAAACTGGGAGGTCGGACGGCGGCTGGCTAAGCGCGGTCACGAGGTCTGGCTGGTTTCTTCGAAAATGTGGGACGGCCCGGATCAGATGAAGCAGGACGGGATGCTCTACACTGGCATCTGCCGCTGGCTTAAGACCACCAACAATCTAGGCAACCGCTCGCCGTTGCAACCGCTTCTTTTTGCCGCCGCCACATTCCGTTTTCTGCGCAGGGAACGGTTTGATGTGGTGTTCTGCAACGCGTTCCCGTATCTCTCCTGCCTGGCCGCCCGTATGGCGGGTTGGTTTCAGCCGGCGCCGTTGACGATCACCTGGTACGAAGCGCGTGGGGTAAAGGCGTGGTGGAAGTACGCCGGATTTGCCGGACTTCCTGCGGCGGTGCTGGAGCGCATGACGGCGCACATGTCCCGTCACCACAATACCATCTCCGGGTTCACAGCCGAGCGCATGCACCGCAAGCTGGGTATTCCTGCGGAGCAGACAGCCATTATTCCCTGCGGCGTGGATGTGGATGATATCCGCCCGTCTGGGTCGGTGACCAAACGCAAAGAAATTGTCTATATTGGGCGCGTGGTGCGGCATAAACGGGTGGATCGCCTGATTGACGCATTTGCGCAAATCGCAGAGGATTTTCCGGAGCACACGTTGCGGATTGTCGGTCCGGGCGCAGAGCGCCCGGCGCTGGAGTTTCAGGCGCGTAACGCCGGACTGGCCGGCCGCGTGCAGTTTACCGATACGTTGACCGGCGCTGCGCTGTACGATGCGTTTCGTCAGGCGCAGGTGTTTGTCCTGCCGTCCGATCAGGAAGGATTCGGAATGGTGTTGATCGAAGCCATGGCCGCCGGTACGCCGGTTCTGGCGCAACGGGCCGAATTTTCTGCCGCTTCTTCGGTGATTACGCATGGACAGAACGGTCTGTTGTTTGATTCTGTATCCGGGCTGGCCGAACAGCTTCGGGATGTTTTAACAAAGCCGGAGTTGGCGGCTACGCTGACGGCGGGCGGACAGGCTTTAGCCGATCAGTATGACTGGGAGCGGGTGATTATTCCCGCTATGGAAAAATATCTGTTTACAATCGCTGCGGGCAGGGAGAAATAAAACATGAACATTGTGATCACTGGCGGGGCCGGATTTATCGGGTGCAACATTGCGGATGCCTTGAAAAATAAGGCGAAGGTCACGGTGCTGGACAATCTTTCGCGTCGCGGGACCGAAGCCAATTTGGAATGGTTGCGCAGCCGGAATCCAGCGCTGAATTTTGTATACGCCGACCTGCGCAGTTATAACGACCTGTGCAAACCGGATGCGGTGAAGGCGTTTGCCGAAGCCGATGCGGTCTATCATCTGGCCGGACAGGTGGCGGTTACCACGTCGGTGACGGATCCGCGCGAAGATTTCGAAGTCAATGCGCTCGGCACCTTTAATCTGATTCAGGCGGTTCGCATGTTTGGACAGGACGGTGGCCGCCATCCGGTAGTGATTTATGCTTCGACCAACAAAGTGTACGGCGGCATGGAAGATGTCCGCATCGAGTTGAGAGACCGGAACGGTTCGAAGCGGTATGAGTACGCTGACATGCCGTTGGGCGCGTCGGAAAACATAAATATTGATTTTCACTCGCCGTATGGTTGCACCAAAGGCTACGCCGATCAGTACGTTCGCGATGTCGCCCGGCCCGATATCTACAACATGAAGACGGTGGTTTTCCGTCAGTCCTGTATTTACGGTCCGCGCCAGTTCGGCATTGAAGATCAAGGTTGGGTGGCGTGGTTTACCATCGCCGCCGCGACAGGAATAAACGCTTCGATTTATGGCGATGGGATGCAAACCCGCGACGTGCTGCATGTGGACGATTTGGTGCGCGCTTATGAAATGGCCACACAACAGGCCGACAAGGTGAAAGGGCAGATTTTCAACATCGGCGGCGGCCCCGAAAATACCATGTCTCTGCTTGAACTGATTCAATATCTGGAAAAATTCTCCGGCAAAAAACTGACCTACCGTTTCGCCGACTGGCGGCCCGGCGACCAGCGCAGTTTTGTTTGCGACATCCGCAAAGCGAAAAACACATTCGGCTGGGCTCCGCAGACCAACGTACACGCCGGTATTCGCAGTTTGTACGACTGGATTCAGAGCATGCTTCAGGATGACCCTCACGTGTTCGACTTTTTGCGGAAAAAATAACCGGCGGCCATATTGCCGGCTTAAGGGATGAGTGGTGCAGATATGCCAAAACTGAATTACGGATGTGGGCAGGATTACCGCGAAGGCT
>JBAWXO010000158.1:0-5193 GCA_037144035.1 Kiritimatiellales bacterium | reverse complement strand
CTCGGCGCGATGTGGTGGCGCACCAACGGACAGTGGGAATGCCCGGTCATCCTGATGGCGATTTGCGGCGCTTACCGTCCGGGCCTCGGCCCGTATCATGCGCAGACGTTCGACGCCACCTTCGCACACATCCCCGGCCTTGATGTTTTTATGCCGTCGACCGCGCCGGATGCCGCCGGGCTGCTCAACGCCGCCTTTGAATCCGGACGGCCAACTGTTTTTCTCTTCCCGAAAAATCTGATCAACGACCGTTCCGTCACCGCCGCCGCGGATGCGGCGAAGCAGTTCGTGCCGATCGGAAAAGCGCGCGTCACCCGGCCGGGCCGCGACCTGACGATTGTCAGCTGGGGTAGCACGATGCCGCTTTGTGAAAAAGCCGCCGAAGCGCTTCAAACCGCCGGCGCGTCCGTTGAAGTCATTGATTTGCGCTCGCTCGTTCCGTGGGATCAGGAAGCCGTGATCGCTTCCGCGCAAAAGACCGGCAAGCTGCTGGTCGTCCACGAAGACAACCATACCTGCGGACTCGGCGGCGAAGTGCTGGCCACCGTGGCTGAAAAAGCGAATGTGCCGGTGCAGATGGCGCGCGTCACGCGGCACGACACCTACATTCCTTATCTCTTTGAAACTCAGATCGAGGTTCTTCCCTCGTTCCGCACTGTGCTCGGCAAAGCCGCCGAACTGCTCGGCTATTCACTGGCGTGGCAGAAGCCGGTTGAAGAAGCGGAGGGCTCCGTCACCGTCAATGCCATCGGCTCCAGCCCTTCCGATAAAACCGTCAAGATCACTGAACTGCACGTCAAAGCCGGACAGGCCGTTAAAGCGGGCGAACGGCTCGCTTCCGTTGAGGCCGATAAAGCCACGATGGAAATCTCCTCGCCGGTCAGCGGCACGGTCGAAGAACTTTTCCTCGCCGAAGGTGATTCCGCCGATGTCGGTACGCCACTGGCGCGCATCGCCACCGCAGAAACCGATCTGATTAAAAAGCCGGTCACTAAAGACGATCCCGGAACCCCGATCCTTGAAAAACGGACTTCCGCTGTTCCGAGGGCTGGAAAGACTGCAGCCGTCGAAACGAAACCTATTTTGATTTCCTCCATCGCCACCGTGCTGGCATCGCGCCACATCACCAACGAGGAATTACTGCTAGGGCACGGCGAGTGGGATTCCGAAGCCATCCGTTCGCGCACCGGTTGCGAAAACCGCTACTGGATCACCGGCGACGAAAACGTTGAAACGCTGGCCGTCAAAGCGGTACGCGATCTGCTTGAGATGGAAAAGCTGACGCTGGCCGACATCGACGCCATCGTCTGTTCAACCGGAACACCGCTGGCAATGACCCCGTCGCTCGCCTGCCGCGTTCTCAACGAACTCAGCCCGCCCAAGGGCGAAGTTCAGATGCAGGCGCATGACATCAGCGCCGCCTGCTCCGGTTATATGTACGCCCTGCAGAACGCCTGCGATATTCTGCGCGACGATCCTTCAAAGAAGGTCATCGTCATCACGGCCGAAACTCTTTCGCCGATGATCAATCATGAAGACCAGAAGACGCTGGCGCTCTTCGGCGATGCCGCGACCGCTTCGCTGATTTCCTGCAAACCGCGCGGCGGCAATGTCAACGTACTCGTCAACCGCCCCGTCCTTTCCGCCGCCGGCGTAGATCAGAAAGTGCTTTATGTTCCCCATATGGGCAGCGGTCAGGTCATCGAAATGGAAGGGCTTACTGTCTTTAAGCTCGCCGTGCGCAAGATGATCGACATGCTGGCTGAAGCCTGCGAAATGCGCGGCATTGGCGTGGATGCGCTCGACATGATCGTGCCGCATCAGGCCAACGAGCGGATCATCGAGGCGATCCGCAAGACCATCCACTGTCCGCCGGAAAAGATGTTCAACCATATCCGTAAATATGCCAACACCTCCTCGAACACCATCCCGTTCGCGCTGGTCGAACTGATGCCGCAAATGAAAAAGGACGCGCTCGTCGGACTCACCGCGTTCGGCGGCGGCTTCACCTTCGGGGCCGCCGTCATTGAAAAACAGTAAAAGGATGCCGGACGAAAGCCTTCGGACATGCTCCTGCCGGGCTTTAGCGTGCCGGGCTTTAGCGTTGACTCCGGCACCGTTTTACGTTTTGATTAGTCCGTTAACTCACTGGGAAAAATCCATGAAAACATTCATTAAGTTTGCCCTTCTGTCTGCCGTACTGGTGACGCTTTGCGGTTGCACGTCAGAACCCTACGAAACCCGCTACGCACCGCCCAATGCATTTAGTCCGATTTTCCTACGCTATAAGGCAATGCCTGGACAAAAGGTGATGGTCGTTGCCGTCGATCCGGTGCCATTAGGTATTAACCGTGAGCCGAATTGGGCCTTCGGTTATGATGAAAGCCGCGCCACGTTGGAAGAAGCGGCTGAAAACGCGGCGATCAAGTGCGATAAGGCCCGCAAAAAACACAAGATATTTGCCAAAGGCAAAATCTTCGCCATCAACGACGAAGTCATTTATTACAACGATCAGTATAAGTAATTTCGCCCAAGCACACCGATAGGCCGCACCGGATTCCGGATGCGGCCTTTTATTTTGTCCGGAGTTCGCGCTTGCCGACGTGCGCAAAGAACTTCAAAATGCAGGCAGAAGAAAGGGGCGGTTGTATGAAAAAAGGTAAAAAAATTCTGCTGACTACGGGCGCTGTCATTCTGGTTCTGTGGATTGTTCTGATGCTCTCTCTAGGACAGATCGTCAAAGCGGCTGTTAACACCGCGGGGCCCAAACTGGCCGGGGTGCCGGTTCACGTAAAAACGGTCATTGTTCAGCCGTTCCTCGGAATTGTGCGTATGAAAGGCCTTGTGATCGGCAACCCCGCGGGATTCAACACGCCAAGCGCCATGGAATTGAACGACTTCAAACTGGACATCAAAATGTCTTCTCTGTTCTCCGAGACGATCGTGATCAAAGAAATTCTGATTGATGCCCCGCAGATCACTTACGAAAAAGGTCTTAAGTCCAGCAACCTGAGCACACTCCAGGAAAATCTGGCTCCGAAGGGCGCCGCCGCTCCAAAAACCGCAGCCGCTCCCGCTCCGGAAAAGAAAAAAGGCGCCGCTAAAAAAGTAATCATTGAAGACTTCCAGCTCAACGGCGCCAAAGTCCACGTCACCATTACCGCGCTCGGCGGAAAAAAAATGACACTGCCTCTGCCCGATATTCACATGAAAGACATCGGCAAGAATTCCGGCGGAGCGAACCCGGCCGAAGTTATTTCTGAAGTGTTCAATTCCATCAGCAAAGCCGTAGTGGACGCTGTCGCTTCCAGCGTCGATATAGCCGGAAAAGCTCTCAAAGACGTTGGCGGCGTGGCAACCGACGCCGCCAAAGGTGCTGCCGATTCGATCAAAAAAGGCATCGGCGGACTGCTCGGAAAATAAGAGCCTCTGGCGCTCAAAAACCGCCCCGACCATTTGGGGCGGCTTTTTTATGCATACCCGAGCTTCTTCAATATCCAGAAATTCTTGCGCCAGTCCTTTTCAACTTTCACCCAGAGGCTTAGCCGGACGGGCAGGCCATACATTTCCGCCAGTTCTTTTTCGGCGTGATGTTTGACCGATTTGAGAAGACGGCCTTTTTCACCGATCACAATCCCCTTCTGAGAGTGGCGCTCAATATAGATATCCGCATCGACCTTCCACTCGGTTTCGCCTTCGGTAATCGTCTCGACCCAGACAGCAACGCAGTGCGGCAGTTCGTCGTGCAACCGTTCAAAAAGTTTTTCGCGGATCACATCGGCCATGTTCAGCTTACGCGGATAGTCTGTCAGAATATCTTCCGGAAAAAGCGGCGGCCCGGCGGGAACCATAGCAAACAGCGCGGCGGTCAATTCGGGCAGGCCGCCGCCCTTTAACGCGGAGCCTTCGATCCAGACCGGCTTCACCACAGAATTCTTCTCCGCCGCGATCTCTTTCCAAAGCGTTTTGTAGGTTTCAACAAACGAGGTACCGAGGTCGGTTTTGTTGAGAAGAATCAGACAGGGCGTCGCTTCGGTAGCGAGGCGGCGCATCCAGCCGTCATCCTCCTGCCACGGCTTGGAAGAGGCGTCCAGCACCAGCAAAACGGCATCCGCCCCGTTCACCGAGGAGCGCGCCATTTTGTTGAGGTTTTTGCCCAGCTCGCCCATGGCCTTGTGCACACCGGGCGTGTCCAGAAAAACGATCTGCCCGCGCGGTTCCGTCAAAATGGCGCGGATGATATTGCGTGTGGTCTGCACGGTGTCGCTGACAATGCTTACCTTCTCGCCGACCAGCGCGTTGAGCAGCGTCGACTTGCCGACATTGGTCCGCCCGACCACCGCCACCACACCGGTACGCGTTTCGCTGTTCATTGCCTCATCCATAGGAACCATAAGAGCCGCTTTTTCCAAACATTGGAACCTTTTTCTGCGACGGAAGGTTTCAAATGTTTCCATCCCCCATCCTGCGGCGTTGCAGGCGGGCAGAAACTCGGTTACGCTGTTCTTCTTTTCGAAAGAGGGTTATGCGCAAGCGGTCAGGAAAATCAGCGGAGTTTTTTTTGCAGTTAATGCGGCATCCGGGCACTCCGGAGAGTGTCGGGCGCGGTGTCGCGGTCGGGCTGTTTTCGGCCTTCATCATACCCGCCGGGCACATGCTGCTGGCGTTCCCGCTGGCGATGCTGGTTCGCGGAGCGCGGGTCTCAGCCGTCCTTTCGACATGGATCATCAATCCGCTCACGCTTTCCGTGGCTTATCCTGTTCAGTGCTATCTGGGCAGCTTCGTGATCGGAAAGCCTTTGTCCTATGCGCTGATTAAAAAACTGGTTTTGGATGCGATTCAGACTCCATCAATGGAAACAGCGGGGGCTCTGAGCAGAGAGCTGATTGCGTCGTTTTTTGCGGGAGGACTGGTTCTGGGCGCCGCGGCAGCGGTTATTGGCTATTTTTTCACAACGGAAATGGCGCGACGCTACCAGACGCGGCGAAGCAATGGCTAAGACATGCGATTTAAAACACCAATGAAAATGGCAAAAAACGAAGTGAGGAGTTCCAATATTCGGAAATTTCGCTATGCTATCCCCCCATTTTTGAAAGAGCATTATGCGTAGGCGGTCAGGCAAATCATTAAAACTCTATTTTAAATTGATGCGGCATCCAGGCTCTCCCGAAAGCATCGGACGTGGCGTCGCAG